>JAITPE010000277.1 GCA_031289575.1 Spirochaetia bacterium
AGCACTCCGGCAAGGATTGCCGCTGTTGTAACAGCATCGTTTCTGCTGTCGGTTCCGGACGCGAGAAGCGCGATTGAATTGATCTGCTTTCCCGCGTAAATGTAAAACCTCATCTGCCAAAATTTTACAAGAACCGCCCCCGCGAGTATTGCTATCGCGGTATGGCTGAATTCGAGTGACTGCGGCTCTACGATCTTGAGCACCGACGAATACAGAAGAAAAACTCCCACAACAATTATAATGATCGAGATAAACAGCCCGGCGAGGTACTCAATGCGCGCATGGCCGTATGGGTGACTCTTATCCTCAGGCATGGCCGCCAATTTAAAACCGATGAGCGTAATCATTGACGAAGACGCGTCGGTAAGATTATTTATTCCGTCCGCTATAATGGCAATGCTGCCGCTAATAATTCCGATTACGATTTTTACGGTACACAGCAAAAAGTTTGATATTATTCCAACAATGCCCGCCAATTTGCCGTACTCCCTGCGTATGCCCGGCGCTTTTGTGTTTTCATAATCCTTGATGAAAAATTTTATAAGCGCTTTCCCCATGCGTCAACGCTCCGCGAACTCAAGCGTAGCGAAGTAATCGTCAAGGGTCTCGGCGCGGCGCACAAGCTTAACCGTACCGTCTGTTCCAAGAAGAAGCTCCGCGGAGCGCAGCTTCCCGTTGTAGTTAAAACCCATGGCATGGCCGTGAGCCCCTGTATCATGAATCACTATGATGTCTCCGGGTTCAAGTTTAGGCAGCATGCGGTCAATCGCGAACTTATCGTTGTTCTCGCAAAGAGAGCCGGTCACGTCGTATTTTGTGCCGGCTGGAAGATGTTCCTTGCCCAAAACCGTTATATGGTGGTAAGCGCCGTAAACGGCAGGCCTCATGAGATTTGCCATACATGAATCAAGTCCGGCATATTTTTTATACGTATCCTTTAAATGCAAAACCTTTGAAACAAGAAAACCGCAGGGCCCCGTTATCAAACGCCCGCTCTCCATGTATATCTTCAATGGATGAAGGGGACTGTTTTTTATTCTTTCGTCATAGGCCAGTCTGATTCCTTTCGAGATCAGCTCAATACTCACAGGCTCATCCTCAGGGCCGTACGGTATTCCAAAACCTCCGCCGAGGTTTACGGATTCAATCCTCACGCCGGTTTTTTCAAAAACCTCAAGCGCGAGTTCAAAAAGCATAACCGCCGTATCTATAAAATACTGATTATTCAGCTCATTAGAGGCAACCATTGTGTGAAGTCCGAAACTCCTCACCCCTTTTTTTCGCAAAACCGAATAACCTTCAAAAATCTGCTCACGCGTAAAACCGTACTTTGCCTCCTGCGGATTGCCTATTATAGCATTCCCGCTGCGCAGCGGACCCGGATTATAGCGGCACGATATTGATTCGGGAATCCCGGCTGTTCTTTCAAGAAAATCAATATGAGAAATATCGTCGAGATTTATGAGCGCGCCAAGCTGTTTAGCCTTCACATATTCGACGGCAGGCGTATCATTAGACGTGAAGACAATCTCCCCGCCGGCAAGTCCGGTCCGCTCGGCAAGTACCAATTCGGCCAAGGAACTGCAATCGGCGCCGCAGCCCTCCTCGTGCAGTATTTTAAGAATATGAGGGTTGGGCGTTGCTTTAACAGCAAAGTATTCCTTAAAGCCATGCGCCCAATCGAACGCCTTGATCAGGCGCCTTACATTAGCGCGTATGGCGTCTTCATCGTATATATGAAACGGGGTCGGGTGATCCCTTATTATGCTTTCAATCTGTTCTTTTGTAAACGGTAATTCTTTCGCGCCCATAGCGCCTCCTCACTCCGGCAATATATAGCTAAATTCAAGGCTGTCAAGAAGAAATCTATACAACAATCTCCTTCCATTTGCCGCTTCTAAAACGCACAGCAAGGACAACGCAGAAAAGCAGAAAGCATACAACCAAAATAGCCCAGCTCATTTCTACCGGCAGATCAAAGACCTTCAGTGATAAATATATTACAATAAGCAGGAAAATATTCAATGTTACCGATGCGGCCATTGTGAAAAAAGTATCGCCCGCGCCGCGGAGAGCCCCTATAAAGGCAACCATCACAGACTCGGCCAGCACATAGAACGAGGCTATGCGAATCATGTGCACGGCCGATGGTGCCGCTTGCTCAAAAATAAGATTCGGCTCATCAGGAGCAAATACATTCACAAGAACATCGGGCACAAACACAAAAAGAAAAAGTATTATTGCCGAATAAAAAATTCCGGCCTTGATTCCCGATATAGCCGACCGGTAGGCGGCGTCGGGGTTCTTCGCGCCCAAATACCTGCCGACAAGGCTTGTGATGGAGATCTCGAGTCCGAGCAGCGGAATGTACGACATGAGATCCCAGTTGAACATGATAGTTACGGCCGTTGCCGCGACATCCCCCTCCGAATGAAATATTCCTGTCATCATGCTGAAAAATATAAAGTTAAGAAAAAACTCAATGCCCGCCGGCCAGCCGAAACGCAGAAGATTTTTCATAATAACCTTGTCAAAATGAAATGAGGAAAAAACCGAAAATGCAGTCCTGTTATTCTTTCCAAAAAAAACAGACAGAAGAACAATCAGCGCGCAAAAACTTCCCGATATTGTGGCAATCGCCGCGCCGGCAATGCCCATCGGCTCAAAACCCAATTTGCCGAAAATCAAAATATAATCAAGAACAACATTGGCTGCCATCGCGGCAATCGTCGAGGCCATCACAATGCCCGTGCGCCCAATACCGGAAAAGTAGCATCCCAGAACAGAGCGCAGCATACCCAGAACGCAGCCGGCGGCGAGCACATTGAGGTATTCGGTCTGATACTGCATCTGCAGTTCCGGAATATCCATAAGGCGCAGCGCAGCGAGCGCGGCAGGTTTTAATGCCATGATTATGGGCCACGCGGCCAGGGTAACCAATATTGCCTGAAAAGCGGCAATGGGTGATTTGTGTTTTTCTCCCGCTCCGAAGTAACGGGCTACGAGGGCGGTCGAGTAGCTCGTGAGACCGACAAAGAAAAAGGTCATGGTCTGCATTGTGATTCCGCCGCCCATGACCGCGTTCATTTGTTCCGGAGCAAGTTTTGCCATGAAAAAACGGTCGGTAAAAGTCATCATCCCGTCACATGCTGTGGAAATCATCATAGGCACGGCAATAACAAGCAGTTCCCGGATTCCTCCGGGACCGCCTTTAAAATAATTGCTAAAAAACGTCATTATTTGCGTTTATTGGATCCGGGCGCGCCTACCTTTAGTGATTTTACTCCCCATATCTCTTTCGCGTACTCGGCAATGGTTCTGTCGGTTGAAAATTTTCCCATTCCGGCAGTGTTAAAAATCGACATCCTTGCCCAGCGCTTCTTATCGGTGAAGGCTTGAGATACGCTTTCCTGGCATTCGATATAAGACTCGTAATCGGCAAGCAGCATATACGTGTCGCCGTGATAAAGAAGCGAGTCGGTTATAGGCCTGAACAGCTCGGTATCGCCGCCGGAATAAAATCCGCTGCTTATTTGCGAAAGAGCCAAGCGCAGTTCGGGATTGGAATAGTAATTCATCGGATTATAGCCTTCGTTTCTGAGAGAAGCCACACCCTCTGAGTCAAGGCCGAAGCAGAAAAAGTTTTCTCTTCCGACCTCTTCCATGATTTCAATATTGGCGCCGTCAAATGTGCCTATTGTCATGGCGCCGTTCAGGGCAAATTTCATGTTGCCAGTGCCGGAGGCCTCGGTTCCGGCCGTTGATATCTGCTCCGACAAATCAGCCGCCGGAATTATTTTCTCGGCGTTTGATACGGCGTAGTTCCTGAGAAAAAGAACATTGAGCAATCCGTCGGCCGCCTTGTCTTTGTTCACAACATCGGCCACCGAATTTATCAGCTTAATTACGAGCTTTGCCATATAGTATCCGGGAGCGGCCTTGCCCGCAAATATGACGGTTCTTGGAACAAAATCTTTTCCGGGGTTCTCTTTGATTCTATTATACATTGTTATTACATTGAGCACATTCAAAAGCTGCCGCTTGTACTCATGAAGGCGTTTAACCTGTATGTCAAATATGGATGATGTATTTACCCGCAAATTATTGTGGTTCATGATATACTTCGCAAGCAGTTCCTTGTTGTGCGATTTAACCTGCATCCATTGGTCTTGGAAACCGGCGTCATCCGCAAATTCTTTAAGCTTTGAAAGCTGAAACAAATCGGTAACCCACCCCTCGCCTATTTTTCCGCTGATGAGGGCGGAGAGCTTTGGATTGCACAGTTTAAGCCAGCGCCTCTGCGTAATTCCGTTCGTCTTGTTGTTGAACTTTTTCGGCCACAGGCTGTAAAAACCGGAGAACACCTTTGCCTTTAAAATATCGCTGTGCAGAGCGGCCACGCCGTTTACAGAGTGGCTGCCTATTATGGCAAGATTTGCCATGCGCACCCTTTTATCGGCCCCTTCTTCAATTATCGAAAGTTCGCTTATGAGGCTTTGGTCAAATGAAACCGCGTTCAGCATATCTATGAAGCGCCTGTTTATTTCATATATAATCTGCATATGCCTGGGCAGTACCCTTTCCATGAGCAATACCGGCCATTTTTCAAGAGCCTCGGGCAGTATTGTATGATTTGTGTATCCGAAAGTTTTTACTGTTATATCCCATGACTCTTCCCAGTCAAGGCCTTCAATATCAATAAAAATTCTCATGAGTTCCGGAATAGCTATAGCCGGATGTGTATCGTTCAACTGAATGGCCGAAAAATCGGCAAAACTTTTTAAATCACCGCTCTTCTTTTTGTAACGGCGCAGGATATCCTGAAGAGTAGCCGAAACGAATAAGTACTCCTGCTTGAGCCTCAGTTCTTTTCCCTCAAAAACATTATCGTTTGGGTAAAGAACCTTTGTAATATTCTCCGAAGATGCCTTGGCCGCAACCGCCTTCATGTAATCCCCGTCATTAAAGTAATTGAGGTCGAACTCGCGCGTCGCCTTTGCCGACCAAAGCCTGAGATTGTTCACCGTATTGTTTCTGTAGCCGGGAATCGGAGTATCGAATGCCAAAGCGACTATATCCTCGGTATCAACCCATTTAGGCTTGGGCTTTCCGCCCTCATCGGTATACTCGACCCTGCCGTAGAAGCTGATTATATACAGAAGTTCCGGCCTTTGAAACTCCCAAATATTTCCAAGCCGCAGCCAGTTGTCCGGAGTCTCAACCTGGTAGCCGTTTACTATATTTTGAAAAAATATTCCGTAATCATAGCGGAGTCCATAACCGGTTGCGGGCAGCCCAAGCGTGGCTAATGAATCCAAGAAACACGCGGCCAAGCGGCCCAAGCCGCCATTGCCAAGACCGGCGTCCCATTCCGCCTCGCGCAGTTCTTCCAGATCGTATCCCAATTCGCTCAACGCCTTCTGCGCGTTCTCGTAGAGGTCAAGATTTATAAGCGTGTTGCCCAGAGCTCTGCCCATAAGAAATTCGAGCGACAAATAGTAAACACGCTTGGGATTCTTCGCGTAGTATTCTAATTTGGTTTCTATGCGCCTTTCGGTAAGCCTGTCCCTCGCGGCCAATCCAATGCTCGCATAGCAGTCATGGAGAGTGGCTGTATACTCATCCTTTGAGAGAGAGAACTCCATGTGGTCTACAAAATCGCCTTTCAGAGCCTCCGCGTCAAGTTCAAGGGGCTTGTTATTTGTTGGGGTGAGTTTTTCTGTCATAAATCCCTCCATATT
>JAITPE010000005.1 GCA_031289575.1 Spirochaetia bacterium
TGTTGAAACCTACTTATCATTTGCAGGCTTTGGAATAATATATGAAAATATCGCTCCGATTACAGATAATGCTGCAACACAAAGCAAAGTAGCTTCCAAGCCGTAGTTATCGCCTATAAGTCCAAGTATCGGTGTAGCCATGCCGCCAACACTTATTGCAACCCCAAGAGATATGCCTGCTGCCATGCCTATATGGTTTGGCAGAAATTTTTGTCCCAAAACAATGGTTGAAGAATACGCTAAATCGATGCCGACAGCCATGCAACCGATGAGGATAATAGCGATTTCGATATTCTTTGATAACGCAAATAACACAATCAACGGAACAATGGCTGTGCTTGTCGCGCATATGAGTTTTTTGAGGCCATATCTATCTGCAATTCTTCCTCCTGCAAGTGTTGCGAAGGCACCTACAACTGCAAACAGAGATATCATAGATACTGAAAAAGCCTCAGTCTGCATAAGCACTACTACGCAGAACAGCGGAATAAAGGTTGTCAGAGCATAATATATTATTGCCCTTGAGCATTGCACAACCATAAGTAAGTTGAAAGCTCGCCAGTTATCCTTTTCTTCGGATGTAAGCAATTCAGTTTTGTGCTTTTTTGAAAAGGTGATGAGCACCTTGTTTTGCGAAAGTATCACTATCGCGCAGACAGACGCAGGAATAATGAGAACTGCTGTCCCTTTCATTCCCCAAATGGCAATTGCACCTGAAGCTATTATCGGGCCAATGGCAAAACCGATGTTTCCGCCAACGGCAAAGATGCTCATGCCTTTTGCCTTTTCTTTTCCTGCTACGAAATTGGCAATTCTTCCGCCTTCTGGGTGGAAAAGAGCAACACCGAGCCCACTTACAGCAACAGCAAAGAAAACCTCCCAGTAATTCTCTAAAAATCCTACACACGACAGACCGGCGCCTGCCAGAAATACTCCCAGAGCCATAAACCATGGTTTTCCTACTTTATCTCCCAGATAACCAAATAAAGGTTGGACAAGAGCCGAAGTTAAATTAGTAGCAAATACAAGGCTTGCGACAGCAGTGTAATTAAATCCGTTATGCAAAACTAAGAAAGGGAGTATTGCGGGCAAAGCTCCCTGATTGATGTCAGAACAAAGGTGTCCGAACATAGTAAGATAACTGTATTTTTTAGTATTCATATATAATCCTCCTTAGCACCATTTATACTCTGAGCAGGTAGCACTTCAAACTTGAACGCGGGCATGAAATATGTTAGCCAATGAAAAAAATGACTTGCTGAACATTAGGTTGCCCATTTAAACTTCTATAATCTGTACCACAATCAGTGAATTGCGCTTGGTAAGCTTATACAGAAGATTCCGGAGACCCCTTCTGAGGGTTTCCTCGACTTCAACAGGGTTTTGATTTTTTTTCAGCATCTTTTTTATGTTCGCGGCGGCGTCTTTTTTTATTCTGGCGATGAGGTCGATGTTTTCCTCATCAAAAACACCCCTCGTTCTCACCTCGGGATTGCCTATGAGAAAGCCTTCTGAAACAAGAAGCGTAACTATCAAAACTCCCTCGTTGGCCATTACCTGCCTGTCGCTTATTACCTTGCCGGCGGTGTCACCAGTTTCGGAGCCGTGCACATATATACGCGCGAGCTCAATCTTTTCTTTTTTAACAAATGAATTATAGGTCAATTCCAGAATGTCACCATTTTCGGCAATCATGATATTTGACTGCTTTATGCCTATGCTCTCCGCAAGTTTGGCATGAGCCTTCAGGTGTTTGTATTCGCCGTGAATAGGCATAAAAAATTTCGGCTTTGTTACGGCAAGTATGAGCTCCAGTTCATTTATCGAGGCGTGTCCCGAAACATGTATCTCGTCGTTGTAAACCTCGGCGCCGTAGCTCATCATTGTATTTACTACATTGTTCAGCATTTTTTCCTTTCCGGGTATAACCGACGCGGTGATGATAACGGTATCACCGTTTTTTATTTTAAAATGCTTATGCGTTCCAAAAGCCATGCGGGAGAGCGCCGACATGGGCTCTCCCTGAGTGCCGGTTCCAATTATTACAAGTTTTTTATCGGGATAAGACTTCGCCTGCTCAATCTCTATAATGCTGTCCTTCATATTCAGGTAACCGAGAGTCGTTGAGATCTCGACATTCTTTTGCATGGAGAGTCCGGATATAACAACTTTTTTGTTAAAACGCCTGGCGGTATCTACAACCTGTTGGATTCGATGTATATTGGAAGCAAAGGTGGCCACAATAATGCGTCCCTTTGAGGAGGAAAAAATATCAATCAGCTTTTCGGTCAAAGATGATTCTGATTTTGTAAAACCCGGCCTTTCGGCATTGGTGCTGTCGGACAAAAGCAAAAGAACCCCGCGCTCTCCGTACTCCGCAAATTTATAGAGATCAATCACCTCGCCGTCAACCGGGGAAAAATCTATCTTAAAATCACCCGTGTGTATGATTGTGCCGACACCTGTCGTTATTGCCGCGGCTACGCCATCAGACACCGAATGATTAACCCGTATAAATTCAATGCTGAAGCGGCCGATGTTGTGGACATCCCTCGGGTGCACCTCAATAAAGGTAACGTCCGCGCTGAGAGTATGCTCCGCAAGGCGGCTCTGTATAAGCCCTATGGTAAGCCTTGTGGCATAAATTGGAACATTAATCTCGCGCAGAAGATACGGGATTCCGCCTATGTGATCCTCGTGTCCGTGGGTTATTATCACAGCTTTGATTTTTTTTCTGTTTTCTCTGATATAAGAAAAATCAGGTATAATGAGATCCACCCCGGGGGTCTCATCATCAGGGAAAGATATTCCGCAATCAATAATGATTATGTCGCCCCTGTATTCAATCAAAGTGATGTTTTTTCCTATGGCGCCGAGCCCGCCAAGAGGAATTATTGAGATATTTTGTCCCGATATTTTATTTTTCATAATCCCGAGTGGCCAAAACCTCCATGTCCGCGTTGTGTATCTTCCAGTTCATCTGTCAGATTAAAGCTGCCGCGGTATACCCTGCAGAAAACCATTTGCGCTATGCGCATATGGTTGGTAATTACAAAATCATGTGAACCAAGATTTGTCACTATAATTTTTATTTCACCGCGGTAGTCAGAGTCTATTGTTCCCGGAGAATTGAGAAGCGTTATTCCGTTCTTCAGCGCAAGGCCGCTCCGTGGCCTTATTTGCGCCTCGTAGCCCTCCGGAATTTCCACAAAAAGTCCCGTGGGAATAAGCTTTGTTTCTCCGGGTTTAAGAATTATGTCTTGCTCTAAAAAAGAGTAAACATCGGCCCCCGCAGCTCCGCTGCTCTGATACTCAGGAAGCTTCGCGCCGGGCAGTGTTTTTACATTTAAATGAATCATTTGATATATTTTTTTATCTCCCTGAGCGTGCAGTTTTCTACAAGCGCACATGTTTCGCAGTAAGAATCGTTTATATCAAAATCCTTTTCGGAGCAGACTGTTCCAGTTTTATTTTCGAGCATGATATCCATATATTTAAATTCCTGAAATTCATCGTCGGTGAGCGAATCAAAGCCGCTTTCCTTGATTTTTTTTAGAATATTTATAAGACTGATATTGCTTTTGCCTTGATGTTCTTTTTCTTTTACCGCATACTTTTTTGCCGCGTTAAAACTTCTCGAGCGCAGAGGCTTCCCGAATTTTCCATAATACAAAAAATACAGGAAGCCGAAAAGCAGCCCCCCAAGATGGCCCGCGTGCGAAACCGCGCCTCCGCCTCCGGCAGACAAAAGAGCGCCCATAGTGAATAATCCGTACAGAAGCACCAAATACTTCGCCTTTAGCGGAATAAAGAAAAACAGATAAATTTCGGTATTTGGAAAAACCATGCCGAAAGCAAGGAGAACCCCGAAAATGGCTCCCGAGGCGCCGATGGTCGGCACAGTCGCGGCGCCGCTGTATATAAAGGCGTTGATTATAAATATTGTAAGGCCGGCGCCTATGCCGGTTAAAAAATAATACTGCAAAAAACGCTTGGTTCCCCAAGTCTGCTCAATCGGAACGCCGAATATAAACAAGGCGTACATGTTAAACAGTATGTGGGCCAAGCCGCCGTGCAAAAACATATATGAAAAAATTTGCCATACATAGCCCTTTTGCAATACCAATGCCGGAACAAGCCCAAAATAGCTAAAAAACAAGCCCAGCGTCTCTCCGGTGAAAAGAACGGACTGTATAAAAAAAATAACTACATTAACAGCTATAATTTTTGCTACACTATTTGAATAAACCTTCATCAATTTTCCTGTTATTAGTATTAAATACGGTATTAATCATGGACGCAAAAACAGTAAAGCAATTTTTTTAC
>JAITPE010000016.1 GCA_031289575.1 Spirochaetia bacterium
CTTTGCAGAACCGCGCCGCGTCCATGGAAGTGCGGCTCAACAGTGTAATAGGCCGCCGGTTGTTCGCCGAGCCGCACGAGCTTGTAAACAGAAGGGAGCTCATCCTCGGCGATATTGAAAGCCGCATGACCGCATCCATGAAAAACTCGGTTTCGGTCAAGCGGCGCGCCTTTATGGCCGTGCAGAATATAAAACTGCTCACTGAAAAAAATATCAGCGCCAAGACGCACAGGTTCAGGATTGCTGTTCAGTCACTTGACAACCTGTCGCCGCTCAATGTTATGAAGCGAGGGTACGCTGTTGCCGTAAACGGGGGCGGAAAAATAATACGCCGGGTTGATGATGCCGAAGAAAATTTTTTGCTTCATGTTACCGACGGCAGCATATCATGTATAGTTGAATCAATAAATAAAGGAGATATTATTGGACAAAAAGAAGACATCAATATCCTTTGAAAAAGCTCTTGAAGAATTAGAAGCGATTGCCGCGAAACTTGAACGCGGCGAGATTGGGCTTGATGAATCAATTGCCGAATTTGAAAAAGGAATGACATACGCGAAATACTGCCACGAAAAACTTGAAGAGGCGGAAAGAAAAATTGATATTCTCCAAAAAGGAGAAAATTCCTCTGTTGACAAAAAACCGGTGAGAGTCAAACCGGATACCGGAGAAATAGAGGACGATGAGGAACTTCAGGGTTCCCTTTTGTGAGGCCATGAAAGAGAATAAAATATATGTAATAGGCCACCGCAATCCCGATACCGATTCAATCGTATCGGCAATTGCGTACGCCGAACTCAAGAGACTTCTGGGTTCCCAAAACTGTTTTCCGGCCGAGGCCGGAAAAATAAATCCGCAGACGGCGTACATCCTTGAACGCTTTAATGTTCCGGAACCCGAGTTTCTGAGCGATCTCATTCCGAGGGTGAGCACATACATGAGCCGCAATCCGCTTACGCTGCAAAAAAATTCCTCGCTTTGGGACGCTTTGGAAACACTCAGCACGAGCGGCTACAAGATGCTTCCGATTGTGGATGAGGACGGCCGTTATCATTCGCTGCTTCATTATAACGCGTTCGGCCAAAACATGCTCAAGAAAATAAATCCGCACCAGCGTCCGGTTATTCCGACATCGCTCAATCTGCTCGCCGAGACAATACACGGCAGCCTTATGAGTACAAAAGATATTCACGCGATCTTTGACGCACAGATTGTTGTTGCCGCCTCTGACATGGCATCGGTAAAGGCGCACTCGGTTGTTGTTCCAAAAGAGGATTGCATTATCATGGTGGGCAACAGAAAGGAAATCCAGGACTATGTTATAGAATCCGGATACCGCTGCCTTATTGTAACAGGAAAGCATCCCATTACCGGCGCCCAGGAGGCCCGCGCAAAAGAAACCGGCGTATCGGTTATATTGTCTCCGTACGATACGGTGACAACATCAGCCCTCGCGCTTTACTCTACTCCTGTTTCTTATATGGGGGATGATGATGTAAAGCCCTTAACCGAGGATCAATTCATCAAAGACATCACCGGAATGATAAGCGAATCAATCTCCCGCGCGCTGCCCGTCATAGACGACGGCAACAGGGTGATAGGAGTGATTTCTCAGGGCGCGCTTATAGGCGATCCCAGCATAGAAATAATAATGGTTGACCACAACGAGAGCTCACAGGCCATTGAAGGAATAGAACACTACAGAATACTTGAAATCATTGACCACCACAGGCTTGGCAATATACACACAAATTATCCGATTACATTTATAAATAAACCTGTAGGCTCCACAGCTACCGTAGTAGCCGGCCTTTACGCCGAACATAAACAGATTCCGCCGGTGCCCATAGCCTCAATTTTACTCTCCGGCATATTGTCGGACACATTGGTGCTCCGCTCGGCCACCACAACCGCTGAAGACAGAGAAACAGCGCAGGCGCTCGCTTCTCTGACCGGGCTCGACATAGCCTCGCTCGGGCAGGATATCATGTACGCATCCTCCGCTGTGGCGCAAAAACCAGCGGCCGAGATTGTGAGCATGGACTTAAAAAAATACAAATACGGGGATAAGGCCTACACAGTAAGCCAGGTTGAGGTAACATCCTTCAACGAAATACAAAAACGCAAAAACGAAATAGGCGATGTGCTCTCGAAGATGAAGGAAAGGGAAAACCTTTTGTTCGCCTCTCTCATGATTACCGATATAACCTTATTGGACAGCCTTTTGTTTATAGTCGGCGAACACGCTTTCATTAAGGAAGTCAGTTACCCTAAACTGAATGATAATGTCTACATCATGAAAGGGATAGTTTCAAGAAAAAAGCAGCTTATGCCTTACCTTGCCGATTTGCTGAAACACGCAATGTGAAAAGCATTCATAAGAATAAAAAGAAAACTTTTTATTCTTATGAAGTTAATCCGCGGCCGATGATCTAAAGAATCTTTTTGATCATCTTCATTACGACTTCAATATCTTCTGGGGATGCCTTGTCGAGAAGTTTTTTAAAGAGATACAGTTCTTCTCCATAACTGACATCTTCCGCAAGGACGTTTTTCTGACCCACCCCGTAAAGTACCCAATCGAGAGACAATTTATGTTTGATTGATATGCTTCGCAAAAATTTAAAAGAAGGATTTTGCGATCCACATTCAACTTTAGCAACATAACGCCTATCGATTCCTGCAGTTTCACCAAATTCTCTCTGTGTGATTCTAAGATCCTTTCTGGCTTCCTTAATTCTCAATCTGATCTGAGTAAAGAAATCAGCTTCTCTCTTTTTGTCGAGGATGTCCAAAGAAAGAATCGGGTGATTTTTGTAGCGGCTTTCAAATCTTGGATCTGTTTCTTTTGGTTTGTTCATAATACCCGTTTTTAATTTTTATTTATTTATCAGTATTTTCTTGAAATTTTATAACAAAAAATTTTT
>JAITPE010000078.1 GCA_031289575.1 Spirochaetia bacterium
CTATAGAGTCGCCGAGAAAGACAGACAGCCTGTCGTTGCGGTAGCTCCCTTTAATGCAATTTCAGGTATTAGCGAGACCGATGCAAATATGATAACCCGTGTATTTTTTATCCGCTTGCGGCCGGCCGCTTTGCCTATGCTTCCTTTATTTTTCCGCGCTTTATTACAAGGAAAAGCCCAAGCGCCCCTGTGATGAAGAAAAATACGGCAATAATCTGCGCTTGGGTCAGGTTGAAAGCCGCGGCCGGATTTACGCGGATAAATTCTACGCAGAATCTGGCTGTCCCGTTGAGCAGGATGTAGAGAAAAAAGAGCGAGCCGTGCGCGAGCTCTTTTTTTCGCAGCCGCATCAGCAGCGCGAATATTATGAATGAAACGAGCGATTCAAAAAGAGGTGTTGGGTAGACCGTTTCCGTTGTAGGAGCCAGCCCGTTCGGGTACGATACTCCAAGGAATGAGCCGGAGACGATGCCGTAGCATCCGTCTCCGGCCACATGGCAGCCGATACGTCCTATGGCGTAACCAAGGGCTATCGGGGCCGCGGCCATATCAAGTATCTCAAGAATCTTCTGCTTGTTCTTTTTTATAACCAATATCGACGCCAATATAGCGGCAATATATCCTCCGTATACGGTGAGCCCGGAACCGGATATGAGCATGCCCCAAGGGTCCTGCAGAAAATCATCAAAGTAGTCGATTACATGGAATAGTTTTGCTCCTATTATGGCGCTTGGAATTACAGCCAAAAGAAGCTTATAGGCGAGCTCGGGATTTATTCCCCGAAGCTTGAATTCCCTCTCTGTTAAAAGAAAGGCTAAATAAAATGCGAGCCCCAGCATAATTCCATAGCCGCCTATGGTGAGGGCCTTATATTGAAATATTATTGGATACATTGTCTTCTCCGTTTCTTGTTTTCCTGTCAACTTCTTATGTCCATGCCTTCATTATTGTCAACAAAATTGCTCTTGTTCTAAATTTATTCTTGAAACTCCAGCATATTTAATATTTTATGTCTCTATTATGGCAAATCAGGCAAAGCAGAACGAGAACGACAACGTTGTAAACAGCATAATAGGAGAGGGCTCGGAATTCAAGGGCGAATTCAAGATAAACGGCCTTCTCCGTATCGACGGCAATTTTAGGGGAACAATTGAAACAAGCGGCAAAGTGCTCATAGGACGCAACGGGCAGGCCATGACCGATATAAAGGCGCGCCTTGTTGTTGTGGGCGGTACAGTCAAGGGGAACATATTCGCGTCCGAGCGTGTGATTTTTTTGTCAACGGGAAAGATTATCGGCAACATCATCACCCCAAGCCTTGTCATGGAAGACGGAGTCTCTTTTGAGGGAAGCTGCACAATCAACAGAAAGGCCTTATCATGATCAAGATTTATCCGTCATCGGGCAAGCCGAATGACGACTCAAAGAAAGTAAAGGGCAAGACCTCTCTGAGTCTTTCGCAAATCGGGTCGGATTTCAAGGCCATGCTCGAATCGGCCATCGCTCCGCCGCAGGCCTCGGAAGGAATCAACGATCTCCTTGATGAACTGCACGACCAGGAGAAACGCTTTGCCGATTCGATGTCATTCTACGAGATGAACCGCTACAGGTCTCTTGTCCAGAAGATACTTAAAAAAATCAATCATGAAAGCTTAAATCTCAAGGAATACAAAATCAGACACGGCGGCAAGGACAAAATAGACACAATTATTGAAACCGTAGACCAAAAGCTCCTTGAGCTCTCATCGGCCATAACCAAGGGAAGCCCTGCCTTTGCCCTCATGAAAACAATGGAAGAGATCAGGGGACTAATCATAGACCTGCTGAAGTAAATGAATACACAAGGAATTATAGGGCATGATATTCAGCTGAGCCGCATAAAGATGATGCTCCAAAACGGCTTTATGCCGCAGGCTTTGCTTTTTTCGGGCATACGCGGAACCGGAAAGCGCAAAATAGCCATGCGCCTTTTGATGAATCTCTTTTGCAAAGAGGAAACGAAGCCCTGCCTTGAGTGCAAGGACTGCCGGCTCATAGAAAAAAATGTTCACCCGGATGTTATTATGCTGCTTCCGAATGAGAAGGGCAGCATCCCTATAGGCGAGGAAGGCGAGGAGGGAACGGTTCGCTGGCTCATCTCAAGGCTCGCGAAAAAGTCGGCCTTCGGCCGTTATGGAGTGATAATCGACGGCATTGAGAACATGTCGCCCGGCGGGCAGAACGCCCTGCTTAAAACATTAGAAGAGCCGCCCGAAAACACGCTCATTGTGATGATTACCGAGAACAAAAACCTGATTCTTCCTACTATTCTCTCAAGGGCGTCCGAAATCGCCTTCGGCCCGCTTTCGGCGCCACAATTGCGCGGCCTTCTTGAGGAGCGGAATATTTACGGCCCATGCGCTGCCGCGGCGGCCGGGCTGTCAGGGGGCTCTGTTGAAACGGCTGTTTTTTTATCCGATGAGGAGAATATGGCCGCGCTGAAGAACATCGTCGCGTCGGCCGCGGATTTTGTAAAAAACCGGAACGCAATAGCGGATATCGACCTTGAACCGCTGCAGAAAAAGATAGGCCCTGCCGCGCTCATGTCTATTTTAACAAACACCTTTCGCGCCATGCTGCTTTCCCAAATTAGGGGCGGCGCTTTTCCCGGCGTAACCCATGTGGACGAAGAGAGCCTTATTAAGCTTATAAAAATATCGCTCTCTGTTTCCAAGGGGCTTAGGGTAAATATGCTTACGAACATTTCGTTTAAGGGACTGCTTTATTCGATTGATGATTTGCCGAATACGGGCCTGCCCGGCTTCGATTAATAAACAAACAAAGGAGATTTTTTATGATTTATCTTTCACTGATTATAGGATTTGTCGCTGGAATATTAAGCGGACTTGTAGGAATAGGAGGCGGAATTGTTATGATTCCGGCATTAGTGATGACTCTTTCTTATGGTCAGCACCTCGCGCAGGGCACCGCTCTTCTGGCGATGCTGCCCCCTATAGGAATCATGGCAGTCTATGAGTACTACAAAAAAGGGGAGGTCAACATTATGGTCGGCCTTTTGCTCGCGGCCGGCTTTATTCTCGGAGGCTATTTGGGCGCAAAGATAGCGCTCCATTTGGACGAGGTTATTCTCAAGAAAGTGTTTGGCTTTACAATGCTGTTTTTCGCGGTGAAAATGATTTTCGGGAAATGAATTTTTTTGATTAATCTTATTATTAAAATCTCCTAATCTGCCGACTATAGTAGTAATCAGAAGAAGAAGGAGGTTTGAAATGGATATCAATGTAGCTCTTAACGTTAATTTTTCCGGTAATCAGATTCCTGTACTTCCTCCCAAAGAAGATTCAATTGCTAAAGAGGCGGAAAAACCTCGGGAAGAAGAAGTAAAGCGTCCGAAGGTGGAAGAAAAGGTAATGATGGACCTTAAGGATGTTCAGAATTTTCTCTATATGCTTATAGGGGCTGAAATCAAGGTCAAAGATGAAATTTTTGCCGGTGATTCGCTGAATTTAAGCGCCTGACGTGATTTATACCCTCCAATAAAGTGTATTCCGCGGGCGCTTAAAGGTTATACTTTTACCTTTATTTGCTCATATTTAATAAAAAATTCTTGACCCCGGCGTGTTCTTTTTAATCTTATAAAGAAATCTTCTTGAGTCGATAAAACAAACAGGATGTTTTATACTACAAATAGTGCTGGTACTCAATGAGTAAAGAATTGCAGGAACGTGCGGATGAAATAATGGAAGAGCTGAAGAATGCGTTGATTCCTCTTAAAAAAGAAATAAAGCGCATCAAGACTTCTTCCTCTGATCGGCCGATATGAGTAACCGTTATTTACATGCCTGCCTATAAAAGATTTGTACGAGGTAATCATTCATGCCGCAAAAGGGAGACCGCCGAAAACAGCAGATAATTGACGCAGCTAAAGAAATGTTTCTTGAGAAGGGATACCAAAGTACTCACATTGGACAGGTTTGTGAAAAATTAGATATAGCGAGGGGGACGGTATATCAGTATTTCAACAACAAGAAAGAGATTCTTTTTACTTTAGTTGACGCTGTAGCGGAAAGGGTTCGGGAAGTCCTGAACAATGACTTGCTTCGTGATTATTTGTCCCAAAAACCCGAAAAAGAAGATGTCATCAATTTTATGAAAAAGAGAATATCTTCAAGTATTGAAGTAATACTTAGTGAACCCATTATCATAAAACTTATTTTTAAGGATATCCCCGGCATTGATTCCAAAATTATCAAGCATGTCGCAAATACCATTGAAGACATAAGAAGCATCATGGCCGAAGAGATTACCGAACTCAAGGCCAACAATTTTTTCCGCGATAGCCTTGACCCGCTTATTACATCATCGATTCTGCTGGGCGGCGTAATGCTGATTATCTATGAATACGACAAGGCAGGCAAGGATGTCCTCAAGATCGAAGTCATAGATTCGATTGTAAAAAATTACATGAACGGCGTTCTTAATTTATAAAATGAGACGGCCATGTTTGATTTATATATGCGCTCTGCTCCTTGCCGCGCCGCTTGCGGCTCAAGGTCAAAAGGAAAATCCGCTTGAGAACACGAAGACTCTCTTCAATAGCCTTACAGAGAGCGACCCGGCCAAAAGAGAAGCCGCGTTTGATTATGTAAAAAACAAAAGGCCGGAGGATCTCATTCCTTACCTTAAAAAAGCGATTCTTGCCAAAAAAGGATTTTTTTTTGCGCCTGATTACAGCAACAGAACTGTTCACATTAACGCGCTGAAGCTCTATCCCTTTACCGAATCTCTTAAATGGTGGATCGAAATTCTTCAGGAAACCGATTCGTCCATGATGAAGATTGAGATCATGAACTACATCACAGAAAGCGGCCACAGAAGCATTGTCATGCCGATAGTTGAGGAACTGAGGAACAATTTTTTTATTGTCCGCCAAGAGGCCGCCAGGATCTTGCGCGGAAAGAGTAACGACAGGGTTTACCCTGTAATTTTGTCGATGATGAATGATCCTAATCCGGCTGTGAGGATTTACGCGATTGACGCCATGAATTATTTATACGATTCCAGATTCAACAATGAGCTCATTAATATGATCTATGACAGCGATGCCGGAGTCCGCATCCGCGTTATAAAAAGCATAAG
>JAITPE010000196.1 GCA_031289575.1 Spirochaetia bacterium
GTAAGTACTCCAAATGGGCAATGGACTATAAAGGGTTTTATAGATATATATAAAAATATCTATACAATATCATCTGACACAAAAATTGTATCTAAAATTTTGGAAATACATTTATTTCCAAAAATATTAGAATTTTCTGAACAAAATAATTATAAAATTGTACTGGCTGACCATCAGAATTATTATCCTGACATATCTTTTATAGATCAATCAGATGAAAATAGAAAATTTGCTGTAGATTTTAAAACCACTTACAGGAATCCTGATAATAAAAAATCTTGTAATGGGTTTACCCTTGGTTCTCATGGTGAATATTTTATTAATAGGACAAGCAGGAAAAATATACAATTTCCTTATGAAGAATATCTTGGGCATTATTGTTTTGGAATTATATACGACAGAGTAGAAAATGATAATATTGACGAAACAAAATCGTACCAATTACAAGAATTAAAATCAATACCATCAGTTGTAACAAATTTTGATTTTTTTATTGCAGAGAAATGGAAAATCGCCAGTGATAAAAGTGGAAGTGGAAATACGGCAAATATTGGAAGTATCAATAATGTAGAGGACATAAAAAATGAAAACGGAATGTTTTCTATACTTGGCGAAGATTGGTTTGATGATTATTGGAAAAATTATAATAAAATAGTAAAGCCAACATCCAATGGAGAAAAAATTAGAAATTTATATGATTTTGTTAATTACAGAAAGGGGAATGTGGAATTAATTGTTCCCAAAAGAAGTGGGAGGAATAATGCGTAAAATAATTATTCCCCCAATAAAAAGCCAGGGTATAAAAACAAAATTAGTTCCTTGGATTTATGCCGTCATATCAGAACATAATGGACGCTGGATAGAACCATTTATGGGTACCGGCGTTGTTGCCTTTAATATGGATTTTGATGATGTGCTACTATCGGATACTAACCCTCATTTAATAAATTTTTATAATGCGCTTAAAGAAAAGGCTATTACTCCCTTAATAGTTAAAAACTATTTGGAAACTGAGGGGGAAAAACTGCAGAAAGCAAATGACGATGGTTATGAACATTATAAATATATTCGTGACAGATTTAATGAAAAGTTTGATCCTTTAGATTTTCTTTTTTTATCGCGGGCTGGATTTAATGGTATGATTAGATTCAACAGTAAAGGGAAATGGAACATCCCCTTTTGCAAAAAGCCGGAACGATTTAGCAAATCATATATAACAAAAATTGTTAATCAGGTTACTAAAGTTTCCCAAGTACTTAATGAGCATTGGACTTTTGTTAATAAAGATTTTAGAGAAATGATCCCGCTTGCCGGCGAAAATGATATAGTTTATTGTGATCCTCCATATTACGGACGCTATGTTGATTACTATAATGGCTGGACAGATAATGACGAACATGATTTGTATGAATTACTAAATAATACAAGAGCGCGTTTTATTTTATCAACATGGCACCATAATGATTTTAGAGATAATGAAATGGTGAAAAGATACTGGAATAACTTTAATATTGTAACAAAAGACCATTTTTATTTTTCCGGCGGAAAGATTGAGAATAGAAACAGTATTGTAGAAGCATTAGTATATAATTTTGAATCCAATACTTCAAAACATAATTATGAACCAATAATTCAGGAAGAACAACTATCACTATTTGAGAGTTCGATGCCTTATTGTGCTGAAACAGCAATAAATAAATGAAAAATGAAAAACATTATATAAAATCGAGAGATTTTATAAACAACTCGTCAAAGCCGGCGTAATCCGCTGTCTCAATGACCCGCATTGAGTCCCTGAGTTCTATTATTCTGCTATAAAAATCCGGCTCTACGCAGCAGCGCAGCGCGGCGGCGAGGCTTGTATTGCCTGTGAGCAGGTTTTTCGCGTTTACAAAAGGCGGCAAAAACCCCAGAGTCTTAAAATTGCCGATATTGAGATTCGCGCCGAGAGAACCCGCGATTACAAGCAACTCCACATCCTCCGGCTCTACCCCGGCTTCACTCAGGAGTATTGCGCTGCTGCTGCGGAAGGCTGCCTTGGAGAGCTGAATAGTGCGGATATCCTCCTGCTTTACCGTAAGTTTACCGGCAAGCGTGAACCCGTTTTGGGTAAAGCCGGCGTTGCTGAATTTTACCGGATGGTTTGTGTTAAAGGCGCCATCTTTGCCGATTATTCCTGATTTAAGCAAGAGCGCGATGATGTCAATAATGCCTGTTCCGGCAAAACCAACCGGCGCCGCGCTGCCGGCTGTTTCAGCCAGCAGCGCGGCGCCATGCAGGGCTGCATGGATGACCGCGCCCTCGGACGCGGTCATTCCCATGGATATGTTCATTCCCTCCAGCGCGGGCCCCATGGCGCACGAAAGGGCGGAGATGTTTTTGCCGTCCTTGAGAAACATTTCACCGTTTGTTCCTATATCCGCAAAAAAGACGCGCTCCTTTATGTTCATGGAATCAATGAGCGCGAGCGCGCCTGTGATGTCTCCGCCTATATAGGCGGAGGCGCTCGGCAGCAGAAGCAGCGCCGCGTTGGGTAATTCCAAGCCGAGGTCTTTTGCGCGCATTTGTTCAAAATCGGTCTGAGGGACGCTGTACGGGTAAACGCCCAAGGGCGATATGTCAAGGCCGGCAAAGAGGCACGTCATGGCCGTGTTTCCGGCTATAACAATCTGTTTTACCAAAGCCGGCGATGTTCCGGAGCCTTCAAGAATTTCATCTATGGCGGCCATGACAGCCGTGCGTATAGAGTTTGTCATTTGCCCGCGGAGCTCCGGTTTTTTGGCGGCTGCGATTCTTGATATAACATCGTATCCGTAATGCCTCTGCGGGTTCATAAAGGATGCCGACGCAAGGTTTTTGCCCGAAGAGAGGCTCAGTGCGGATATTTCAACGGCGGTGGTTCCTATATCAATCGCGAACGCAAGCGGATCTTCGGTTTTTTTTGCGCCGGCGGCGAATGTTATTTTGCCGGCTTTATTTTTGGGCAGGCTGAGCGTGATATCGTCCTCAACAATACAGCGGCATGCAAGGAGTTCTCCGCTCGTATGCGAGCCGCTTGTTTTGATAAGGCACTTGCCGCAGATTCCGCGCCCTCCGCAGGGCGAGTCCACAGCGATTCCCATGCTGTCGAGCGCGGCAAGCAGCGTTATTCCTGCAGGAACATCGGCAGAGCGGAGTTCCGGGAGTATGGTAATCTTGTGTTTTTTCATTGTTTTTTCATATCAAAGCAATCAATACAAAAAAAGGTTGTTTCACAAGTGAAACAACCTTTTATGCATCCCCAAGGGGATTTGAACCCCTGTTGCCGGGATGAAAACCCGGTGTCCTAGACCCCTAAACGATGGGGACATTTTCCCTAAAAGGGTGTGTGAGCCGCTTGAGATTCGAACTCAAGACCCACGGCTTAAAAGGCCGTTGCTCTACCTACTGAGCTAGCGGCTCGGGTAAAGTGAGTTACCGATACAAAAACCCCTCTCCACTGTCAACAAAATTATTTAAATGAGCAATCATAAAAGAAAGGTATTTTCTCTTTCAGGGCCCACAGAAACGGTACTTATTTTTGCGCCTATGTTTTTTTCAAGAAAGCGTATATAGTCTTTAGCCTGCGAGGGTAGAGTATCGTATGTCTTTACCTTTGACAGATTTTCATCCCAGCCGTTAAGTTCTTCGTAAACAGGTTCAACGCTGTCGAGGGATGATTGAGAATAACCGGCATCCTTTCCGTTGTGTTCGTACCTCACGGCAACTTTTATTTTTTTAAATCCGGTAAGCACATCAAGCTTTGTAAGCGCAAGGGTTGTGAAACCGTTGATGAGGCATGAATGTTTTAGCAGCTCAATATCGAACCAGCCGCAGCGCCTGGGCCTTCCGGTTGTTGAACCGAACTCCTTTCCGTTTACGCGCAGCCGGTCGCCGTCGTTGCCTGTATCCTCTGTAGGGAAGGGCCCTTCGCCCACGCGGGTAACATAGGCCTTTACAATCCCCACAACGCTACTCACGTTAAAAGAATTAAGGCCGGAACCAAGAAGGGCTCCGCCGATTGTTGGATTAGAGGATGTTACAAAGGGATATGTTCCGTGGTCGATATCAAGACCGTAGCCCTGCGCTCCCTCCAGAAGAAGTTTCTTTCCACTTTTTACAGATGCATGTAGATAATCGCTTGTATTGGTAATCATCTTGCCGGCTCTTTCTTTGAAGAGCGATATTATATCCATTATTTCTTTCATTGCAAAGGGCTTCTTGCCGAAAACCCGCTCAAGCTGAAGATTCTTCAGCTTGAGAAGAAACTCCACCCGTTCCTTCAAGGAGTCCGCGTCAAAGATGTCGCCTGCCCTTACTCCGATCCGGAGGCATTTATCGGCATAGCAGGGGCCTATTCCGCGGTGAGTTGTGCCCAGCTTGTTGTCCCGCAGCTCTTCCATTGCTTCGTCAAGTACCTTGTGGTAGGGAAGAATCAGATGAACCGAGTCGGAAATGAGCAGGCGTTTTTTTACATCCAAGCCCTCCAGTTCAAGCTTATCAAGCTCTTCGAGAAGCTGAAGAGGATCTAAGGCAAGTCCATTGCCTATAACGCACATTTTATTCTCGTGCAGTATGCCGGATGGAACCAAATGAAAGATGTATTTCTTGCCGTTTACAACTACAGTGTGTCCGGCATTGGCCCCGCCCTGATAACGGACTACAACATCAGCATCCCGGCTGAAGTAATCGACCATCTTTGCCTTGCCCTCGTCGCCCCACTGAGAACCTATTATAACAGTACAACTCATGGAAAATCCTTTTAGGTAATATAACAGTCACAAAGATGCCATTATATATCGCATTTTCAAAAATAACAAGCCTTTTTTAAATAAAGCGGCTCGCAGAAGGTTAGCGCCCGTTTTGGGCTCTGACCCCAATATAATGAAAAAAAGAAAGCTTATTAATCATACGGTAGCAAATTATTTTGGGGGGACAAACGAAGAATTTTTCACCACGAAGTCGAATAAGTCGAATAAGGAATGAAAAAGTCAAATTTTGACCTAAAAACCTTCTGCGACTTCTTCGACTTTGCGGTTATTTTCTTCATTGATTCCTTAAGTTTATGATGTTGTGCTTGGCGCCGGATTGGCGCAGTCTGCC
>JAITPE010000275.1 GCA_031289575.1 Spirochaetia bacterium
ATTGGAATAAGCAAAAGGGGTTCAAATTCCTTTACTATGCCAAGGTAAAGAAGCGCCAAGCCTATGCAAATCATAATGACTTGCCCAAGCTGAAAATTATAGAGGCCGGTTGAATGCCATAAATCCGTAAAAGCTCCCAATATGTCCATGGCCGTCTCCTATACTAATTCCGCAAGGAGATGTCCGCTCTCAACCTGCGTTCCCTGAGTTACTGCTATTTTTGAAACGGTTCCGGCCGAAGGCGCCTTGACCTCTATTTCCATCTTCATAGCTTCGATTATAAAAATAACATCGCCTGAGGCTACATGTTTACCCTCCGCGGCAACTATTTTCACTATAACTCCCGGCAGCGGAGCGTTGATCTTAACGACTGCCCCTCCGGAAGAAGCGGCGGGGGCTGATGACGCCGGCGCGGCCTGAACAGCGGCATCCGCCTTACCCTCGGCAATGCTGAACGCGTAGCTTTTGCCGTTCACCATTGCCGCGCCTTCACTGAGCACAACCGAATACGGCTTGCTGTTTACGGTAACCGTAAAACTGTTTCCCTTTGCCGCGGCCTCGTTCTTGCGCACTCCGGTCTTTGCCTCTCCCTTGAGGAATTGTATGCCCTTATCCTCGCATGTCGCGGCAATGAAAATATTCTCATCGGTTACCGGAAGCCCAGCCTCCTCCAACTTTTTCTTGCAGATCGCCCTACCCTTTTTGGGATTCTTATCGTTTATGTCCACGACCAACTCGGTTGTCGGCTGCAGTCCAAGCTGCTCGGAGGCGATCCTGACAATCTCCGGGTCGGGCTCTACAGGTGTTTTGCCGAAATAGCCGAGTACCATTTTGCCGTACCCGTCGGCTATTTTTTTCCACTCTCCGAACATCGTATTATTGAAGGCCTGCTGAAAATAAAACTGCGATACCGGAGTCACGGATGTGCCGAATCCGCCGCGCTTGACAACATCCCTCATGTGCTTTATTATTTCGGGATATTTATCCATTATATTGTTGTCCCTGAGCATTTGAGTATTCGCAGTAAGGGCCCCGCCCGGCATCGGAGAAAACGGGATCGCCGGTTCAACCGCCTTTGATTCGGGCGGCAGGAAGTAATCCTTCATGCAGTCCTTGAAGACCTCCTCGGCGTGGCGCATCTTCTCTATGTCTATGCCCAAATCATAGTCTGTTCCGCGGAGAGCGTGCCACATCGATATAACGTCGCTCTGGCATGTTCCGCCGGATACAGGGGCCATTGACAAATCAAGGGCGTCGGCCCCGGCATTGATGGCCGCCGTATATTGCGCCACGCATGTTCCAGCGGTATCGTGCGAATGAAAACGGACCGGTACCTCGGGCGGCAGAATGGCGCGGCACTGCTTGACGGTTTCGTATATGACAGAGGGCGTTGATGTTCCCGACGCGTCCTTGAAGGCAACCGAATCAAACGGAATCTTGGCCGCCAAAATATCCTTGAGTGTTTTCACATAGAACTCGGGAGTATGGGCGTACTCGGAACCCGGCGTGTCGGGCGGAAGGCTCATCATGGCGATGACAACCTCATGCCTTAATCCGGCGTCATGAATGCACTGTCCCGAATATGTCAGGTTGTTCACATCGTTGAGCGCGTCAAAATTGCGGATGGTTGTTATGCCGTGTTTTTTGAAAAGCTCCGCGTGAAGTTTGATGATATCCCTTGGCTGAGAGTCAAGGCCTACCACATTCACGCCGCGGGCAAGCGTCTGAAGATTGGCCGACGGCCCCACTGTTTTACGGAAAAGGTCCATTGCGGCAAAGGAATCCTCGTTGCAGTAAAAGTAGAGCGACTGGAAGCTGGCACCGCCTCCGGCCTCGAAGTGGGTGATACCGGCCTCGGCGGTAGCCTCTACCGCCGGCAAATAATCCTTGGTAAAAACCCGCGCGCCGTAAACGGATTGGAATCCGTCCCTGAAGGCTGTTATCATAACATTTATTTTTTTCACTTCTACACCCCTTTATTTTTCATTGCGTAAGCCGCGGCTATAACCGCCGCTATTTCCGCATCACCCGCATCCGTCTGAAGAGCCTCTTCCTGTTCGGGAAAATACTTTTCAAGAATCCCCGTGACAAATTTCATAATATTAATGGCAATCACCAGCACCACCAAAAATGTAAATACAATGCCCATGCCTATTATCGTAAAAACTAAACCATTCATGATGTTTCCCATAGCACTTCTCCAATCATAATATTTTCAACACCGGAAGCGGTTTTCAGAATCAGTTCTCCAGAATCGGACACCCCTGAAACCCTGCCGGAAAGCCTTTGATTAGCGTTTTCAATCGATATTTCTTTTCCGGTATGGGAGAAATACCTCATATAGGCTTCCTTTATTGAAGTAAAGCCGATAGAACAGAAAGAATCGCACATAAGAGCATATAATTCAAGCATTTTTGAAAAAAAATCGCTCTTTTCGACATTTTTTTTGATTTCGCTCGAAAGCGCCGTAGCGGGCTGCTTTACGGCAAGCCTGCTTGATGGGTCATCCCCTATATTCACCCCTACTCCGACGACAACTCCGTTGAAGATGTTCCCGTCAAATGAAGCCTCGCTGAGGATTCCGGCACACTTTTTTCCATTCAGGAGAACGTCATTGGGCCATTTTATCTGAGGCTGCGCGCCGTATGATAAAAAGGCTTCCGCCGTTATGACAGAAAAAAGCTGCGGAAAATTAACAAGCGGAAGCTGTTTGTAGGGAATATCCGGTTTAACAACAAAAGAGGCGTAGAGATTTTTGGCGGTATCCGATGTCCAGGCGCGTTTATAACGCCCGCGGCCATTGGTTTGAATATCCGCGGTAATTACCGTATTATGCGGAAGCCCTCGTATATTTTCAATAGCGTAGGTATTGGTTGAACCGATAGTGTCAAAATGTATTATGTTAAAATCGGGCTTCATGCCTATCAAAGAGTATTTTGCCAAGCCACGGTCAAGCAATTAATGTTTCTTTTGAAAAAAATGCGGTTTTAG
>JAITPE010000028.1 GCA_031289575.1 Spirochaetia bacterium
GAAGCGCGGATGAAATTTGCCGGTGATTACGGTATTCCCATTGATCAAATCAGACGTTATCCGTTTTTCAATATCGGGAGTTCTGACGGCGCCCTGCGGTGGCTGATCGCTGTCCTTGCCGTTGCCGCTTTCCTGTTTCTTGCCAACATCGTTATACAAAGAGTTAAAATGTGGCGGCAGGGGCGTGGTGAACTGCGTACGGATTATCCCGAAAAACGCCTGCTGTTGCTGTTCAAATTGATCATCAGTCACTCAAGAATCCTCGACAACAGGTATGCGGGCATTATGCACTGCCTTATTTTTTACGGCTTTACCGTGCTTTTCCTTGCGTGTCTTGTCATCATGTTTGAGCAAAATATTACGGGGCCGGTTTTTGGAAATTTTTTTATACACGGAAATTTTTATCTCATTCTTTCTTTCTTGGCCGATTTCGCCGGCCTTGCCATTCTTGCCGGGATTATTCTGGCTGTATTCAGAAGGTACATCTCCAAGCCTATAAGTCTATCCGCTTCCAAGTCTCACACGTTTGCGCTTCTCTTTCTTCTATTTATTGTTGTAAGCGGTTTTTTAACCGAGGGTTTACGAATCGCCGCGACCGGTTTTCCGGAGTTCGAACGCTGGTCGTTCGCGGGCTGGGCCGCAGCCGCTCCGTTTTCTCTCATTAGCGAGGATTTTCTGCCGCCTCTGCAAAGGGGAATCTGGTGGCTGCACATGGCGTGCGGTTTTGCGTTTACCGCGCTTATGGCAACGGGCAAACTTGGGCATATCATAATATCTCCTATTAATATATACTATTCCAATTTGTCTGATAAAAACCTTGCAACCAAATACAGCATGCCGCTCAACGCGGAATACAAGGGCTCGTCGGCGGCAAGGGATTTTACGTGGAAATCACTCTTGGACAGTGACGCCTGTACGCACTGCGGCCGCTGTCAGGATAACTGCCCGGCCTGGATTACCGAAGCGCCTCTTTCGCCGAAATCATTTATTCTATCCATAAAGAACTGCATGGAACAGAATCCGGCCGGGCCTGTCGCGGTGGAGAGCGGCGCGCTTTGGGCCTGCATGAACTGCGCCGCCTGCATGGAGGCCTGCCCGGTACTCATTGAGCACCTGCCTAAAATTCTGGAAATGAAACGCTATAAAGTGCTTGCCGATAATGACATCCCGTATGAACTTGGGACAATTTTTGAAAACACGGCCGCAAAGGGAAATCCTTTGGGCCTTGATGGCGATGTTCTGCAGCCGTGGCTCGGCAGCCTTCGTCCTTCCGGCGCTATGGCCGCAAGCGCGGATGCCGGGGAGTATTTCTATTTTACCGGTTCATCCGTGTACGATGAGGACGCGCGCGAAGTATCATCCTGTTTTATGAGCATACTGAATAAGGCCGGCATTTCGGCCGGCCTTATCGGCGGGCGCGATTCCGGAGACCTTGCGCTCAGGTGCGGCAACGAGCCGCTCTTCCGGGTTCTGGCGGCAGGTAATATCGCGCTCTTCAATGAATATGGAGTGAAGAAAATAATCTGCACCTCGCCCCATGATTACAATGTTTTCAAAAAGGAATATGTTTCATTTGCTAAAAGCGGCGGCATTAATTACGATGTGCAGGTTTTTCATCATACGCATATAATACATGAATTGTTGGAAACCGGCCGCATTGTTTTAAAAGACAGCTTGGACGAAACAGTTGTTTATCATGATTCGTGTTTTCTCGGCAGGTACAACGGGATATACAGCGAACCGCGCAGCATTCTCGCTTCGATTGACGGGCTTCATCTTGTGGAAATGGAGAGAAGCGGGAGATTTTCTTTTTGCTGCGGCGCGGGGGGAGGCGCGGGATTTTTGCCCTCCATTGATTCCTCGATATCCATAAAGGCTTTCAGGGCAAAGGATGCTCAGTTCTCCGGAGCGTCAGTAGTTTGCACAGCCTGCCCGTTCTGCCGCAAGGCCATCACCGAGGGGATGGCCGCCATGAATATAAAAAATATCAAGACAGCGGATATAGCCGAACTTGTCTGCGGATTGATAAAATAAGAAATTCCCCAGCTTTGGGGAAAAATAAAGGAGTTGTTTTATGCAGAACTGTCTATTCTTCATCGCTCCCATTGGCGCTATTATCGCGCTCTTCTTTGCGTTCTTTTTTTACAAGAGCATGATGAGAGCCGATCAGGGGAACGCCATAATGGTAGAGATTGCCTCTTTTGTAAGGGAAGGCGCTATGGCTTATCTTAAACGCCAGTACAGCGTGGTAGCCATTGTATTTGTTGTACTGCTGGTAGTCTTTGTGATACTGGCATTTCTTGGGGTGCAGAATCCCTTTGTTCCGGTGGCGTTTCTTACCGGAGGTTTCTTCTCCGGGCTTTGCGGATTTCTTGGAATGAAGACTGCGACAAACGCCTCTTCGAGAACGGCGCAGGGAGCTTCGCAATCCCTCAATGCCGGTCTCAGAGTCGCCTTTAGATCGGGAGCGGTCATGGGACTCGTAGTTGTAGGATTCGGCCTTATTGACATATCAATCTGGTATGCGATCCTCAACCATATCTATGACACAAATGTCTTTGATCTGGGCACAACGTTAATGGAGAAGGCGGGTATTGGCGGAGCGTTTGATGTATCCGTAGCGGAAAACGCTTCGTTTACAAAGGCGAAATTGGTTGAGATAACCACAACAATGCTTACCTTCGGAATGGGAGCATCTACCCAGGCGCTCTTTGCCCGTGTGGGCGGCGGTATCTATACCAAAGCGGCTGATGTCGGCGCCGACCTTGTTGGAAAGGTCGAGGCCGGAATCCCGGAAGACGATCCAAGAAACCCGGCCACGATTGCCGATAACGTCGGCGACAATGTAGGCGACGTAGCCGGAATGGGCGCCGACCTCTATGAGTCATACTGCGGCGCGATTCTTTCTACGGCAGCCTTGGGCGCCGCTCTTCCTGTGGCCATTGGTATTACCGGATCTCAGGCGGTGCTTCCTGTTATCGCGCCGATGATTGTAGCCGGAATCGGAATAGTGCTTTCGATCATAGGCATATTTGCGGTAAGGACAAAGGAAGATTCTTCCATGAAGAATCTCTTGAGGGCATTGAATACGGGAGTTGTGCTTAGCTCAGTTCTGATTCTTGCGGCTATCGCTGTTTTGGCCTATTTGGGAATAATAAAATGGGGAATATTCGGCGCGGTAGTATCCGGTATAATAGCCGGCATCGTCATAGGCCAAGCCACCGAACACTATACCTCGGATGAGTACAAGCCCACAAAGCACATCGCCAATCAGGCGCAGATGGGTCACGCGACTACAATCATTGCCGGAATGGGCGTCGGTATGTTTTCTACCGGAATTCCTGTTATAACAACGGCGGCAGCCATTCTTTTTGCCTTTGGATTTTCGGGCGGATTTTCGGGCGAACCCGGCGCGATGTCGTACGGGCTTTACGGCATAGGTTTTGCGGCTGTCGGAATGCTTTCCACTTTGGGCATAACTTTAGCGACAGACGCGTACGGCCCAATAGCGGACAACGCCGGAGGCAATGCCGAAATGAGCGGGCTTGACCCGATTGTACGGCAGCGCACAGACGCGCTCGATATGCTCGGCAACACTACGGCCGCCACAGGAAAGGGCTTTGCTATAGGCTCGGCCGCGCTTACAGCTATGGCGCTTCTCTCGGCTTATCTTGAAGAGATCAAGATTTG
>JAITPE010000044.1 GCA_031289575.1 Spirochaetia bacterium
CTCATCTCAAGGCCGCGGCCGAGTTGAAGATCGACGGAACGCCCACAATCTTTATAAACGGCAGAAAAATATCGGGAGTGCCGCCCAAGGAAATGCTCGAGGCGCTTATCGCAAAAGAGCTCGAAGGCAAGTGATGTTTGTTACACTTGTATTTTGAGAGCCTTTAAAAACACGGAGGAAAGCTGCAAATGCTTAATTTTTATCTGCCGGATTTTTTCTATCTGTTTAAGCTTAATTTTCATATCATACACTATATGAAAAAAAATCCGCAATATTTTTACGATAATATCACCGTTAAGGCGGTATACGGCGCGTTTCCGCCCTCAATATGGAACGGTGGGCGCACCATGTCATTCGATTTTGTCGAACGAAGCAGCATTATAGCCACAATCAAAAATTTTAATGATATAGGGGTTGCTCTGCGGTACACGTTTACGAATGCCTGGCTTAAAGATGAGGATGTCCATGATTCGTACTGCAATGAGTGTATGAAGCTCGCCGATAACGGCATGAACGAAGTCCTTGTCAATTCTCCCGTTCTGGAGGCCTATATCAGAGAAAAATACCCGAAGTACAGGTTGATCTCATCCACAACAAAAGGAATCAAAACCATTGAAGGCCTGAGCAAGGAATTAGAAAAATATCCCATTGTGGTCGCGGACTATACGCTTAACAATAAGGATGAACTCTTCGGCATTCCAAACAGGGACAGGTGCGAAATTCTTCTCAATACAAACTGTGCCGATAACTGCCAGTTTAGACAGAAACACTACCGTTTCCTCGCCAAGCTGCAAAAACAAGAGGATGTTGAGCCGTTTCACTGTCCCTATGAGCGCGATCATGTTCTCGCGCTCAACATGTATAACATGATGCGTATCAATAAATCTTTTGTCACTGTGGAAGACCTCTACGGCAAGTACGTGCCGGCGGGCTTTAAAGAGTTTAAGATTGAGGGACGCAAATTGAGTCAGTACGAGGTTGTTGAATACTATGTATATTATCTGGTTAAGCCCGAGTACAGGGATGCTGTCCGGGTTGACCTGATGTTCGCGATAACAAAATAAGGTAAAGGTACCTCAAATGAAAATAGTTCCAGTAATAATGGCGGGCGGCGCCGGCACACGGCTTTGGCCGCTTAGCCGTGACGAAAAGCCAAAACAGTTTCACAACCTTTCGGGAAAAGGAACACTGCTTGAGGAAACCATAAAAAGGCTCTTGCCGCTCAAGCCCGACGAGTATGTTATTGTAACCTCACACAGGTATGCCGATATGTCAAAAGTCGATGCGGCAAAAGCCGGCGCCGCGGCAACGATTTTGGCCGAGCCTCAGCCGAAAAATACATCGGCAGCCGTCTTGTACGCCGCTGTTTATTTGGACAAGAAGTATGATGATGACTCTGTCATGATTGCGCTGCCGGCCGACCATCACATACAGGATTACGATGCCTTTACGGAAACGCTGAAACTCGGCGTGCGCGAGGCCGAAAAGGGCGGCCTTGTGACAATCGGCATACGCCCGTCTTATCCGGAAACCGGATACGGCTACATAAAGGCCGCGGACGGAGAGAACGGCTCCGCGATGCGCGTGGAACGCTTTGTGGAAAAGCCCGATATATCTTCCGCTAAAAAATACCTTACCGAAGGAACATACTACTGGAATGCCGGAATATTTCTGTGGAAAACATCGACAATACTTGAAGCCTTTAAGAAATACCTGCCCGATATGTTTGCCGCCTTCGAAGAACTTCATTCTCTGTCCGCCGACAACATTAAATCCAGATCCGCCGACATCGCACAACAAAAATCGGCGCTATTCCAAAAGATAGAATCGATCTCAATAGACTATGGGATTCTTGAAAAAGCCGAAAACCGTATTGTCATTCCGGCCGGTTTTGGCTGGGTCGATCTCGGAAGCTGGAAGTCCATAGACAGCATTCTTACGCCCGACAGCTCGGGCAACAGAACACCCGACCCCAATAATGCCGTCTTTGTGGACGCGAAAAACTGTTCGGTTTTTTCAGAGGACATGCACATATCAATAGCCGGGCTCGACAATGTGGTTGCGGTACAGGCCGGAAAGAATGTTCTGATTATAAACAAGGAAGCCTCGCAGGAAGTCAAACAGGTTGTCGAGATTATAAAATCGGCAAAAGGCGGTTAACTTTCATATTTTCCAATTTGATCAAATACAGCGTCAAGAAGCCGCACTCTTGAAACAGTTTGAGCCAATTCGTTTGATATGCTTGAGGAAAAACCCCACAGTTCAGTTTCCCACCCTTCTTCATAAGCGCTTCTGATTAGCGGTATAAAATCCCTGTCTCCAGAAAGAAGTTTTAAAATAGCGGGACGCGGGTGCTTATATATTACCTTTAGACCGCTTGCCAATAATTCTGTGTCGACGGCTTTTTCTTCTCCTGTAGAATGGCTGCGCGTGTGTGTTTTTACCTCAAAACCCTGCAATTTCGCGGCATTCCATAGCGAATCGTTAGGCGGTGGGGTAGATCCCACAAGAATAGATTTGATTATTTTGTGATCATTAGCAACTTCTTTAAGTAAGGAACCAAAGTCTATACGCCAAGACCAATCAAGTTCGGACATACCTTTTTTTCGGGAAGAAAATTTTCTGCCTTCAATAAAGACATTGGAATTATCTACTAAAATTAAGCACTCTTCCATAATAAATTAACATCTATTTTATCATGAAATATTTTGTCAATAGTTTTCGCATCTTACAATTTATTTTCAAATTGGCAAAAAATTAAAATAGAAGCAACTCAGAAAGCCTTTCTTGTTCAAAAAGCGTGCTCTGACCCCAAGTCAGAGTCTGGTTTTGACTAATAAAACATATACGGGATGTATACAATTATAAAGTTGAC
>JAITPE010000057.1 GCA_031289575.1 Spirochaetia bacterium
AGAAGGGCTCTGCCGAAGGATGCGGGCTTAGGCTGCGGAAGATCCTCTTTAACCGGTTCATCCTTAACGGATTCGCCGGAGCCTTCATTATTTTGCGCTTTAAGCGGAGAATAAACAAGAAAAGCTGAAAGAAAAATAATGAGAATGTTCTTACATTTACAAGCCATTTGGGAGTGTGATAATTAACGCGGTTTTACTGTCAAATTATTTTTTTTATTTGTCATAAAAGAGGGTAGGGATCGGGTTAGAAATTTTTTCATACCATAAAATTACTGTTGCATCTTGACTGATTATATTGCAAAATGTCTTCAATTAACAAATAAAGGAGTATATATAATGTCTTATTTTATAGAAAAAGCTGTTGGGATTACAATTATTCATTTGCGCGCCGCTTATAGAGAAGACAATGAAATATTCCGTCATTCACCTATGGATTATCATATACATAATTTTCTATACTACGATCCGGAATTAGAACATGCGGGAGCCTTATGTCTTGACATGAATGATCTGCAAACTGCACCATGTGCGAACGTATCATATTTAGAAGATACTCTTAAGGGGCTTAATATGGTATTAGCGGAGATTTTTGTTGATAAAATAGATTCTATGATAAAAGCAAATTTCTTCCCACAAGAGGTTCTTTTTAATCGATCCGAACAAGAACTATGGGATGAATTTAATCGTATAAAGCAGGTAACCTTTATGCAGAGTCTTCCCCGCTTGGCTGATTACATTCATGCAACAGAGGCGTCTATACAAAAAGATAAAGACATCATTGAAGAGCCGGACCGCTATAAATGGGCAGAAATAACCTTGTCCGAAGAACGCCGCAGTAGCAGGGGAAAAGTACTGGTCAATGTATGAGGTCGCAAAGCGAATAACCTTCCGCGAGCTCTCCGGAATAACAATGCCACTATAAAAGAGTATATAAAATAATAGAGTCTCCCGGAAATATTTCTTGAATATTTTAGGCCGCTTCTTCTCTTGACAGCAGATTGCTTTTCATGAGAGTTTAATAAGTTCAGAAGGATTAAAATGTACCGGAACCCGCAGGCGGAATCTCTTAACGATACCATAAAAGAAGAATCAAAAATTGTTTATGAATTATTTTCGGAAAAAGGAAAAAATATTTTCTTCCCCAAAAAAGGAATTCTTTCACAAACCGAACAGGCAAAAGGAAAAAAAATAAACGCGACAATAGGGTCGGCCATTGAAAACGACGGCACGCTGATGTGCCTTGATTCAATAGGCAGCGTTGTCAATTTGACACGCGGCAGCTTTGTTTCATATGCCCCGGGTTTTGGGAATCCCGAAATCCGCAAAAAATGGCAGGAGATGCTGTATAAAAAAAACCCTTCTTTAAAAGGCAAATCCTTTTCTGTTCCAATGACCACGGCGGCGCTGACTCACGGCCTGAGCATGCTGGGCTATTTGTTTATTGATGACGGCAACACTCTGTGCCTTTCGGATCTCTACTGGGAAAATTATGATCTGCTTTTTAGAAATGCCTACGGAGCCGTCTTTGACACATTTTCTCTTTTCAACGGAGAGCGCTTTAATATTGATTCCTTTAGAGAGAAGATTCTATCGGGCCCCAAGGGAGTCCGAAAGGTTATCCTTAATTTTCCCAACAACCCGTCCGGCTATACTCCCTCGTCTGCCGAGGCTATGCAGATAGTATCGGCAATAAAAGAATCGGCCGAGGCCGGCAACAAAATTCTTGCGATACTCGATGACGCGTATTTCAATCTGGTTTACGAGGAAGGCATTGAACGCGAGTCACTTTTCGCCTATCTGTGCGATATTCACGAAAACGTACTGGCCGTAAAGGTTGACGGCCCTACCAAGGAAGACTATGTCTGGGGGTTCCGCATAGGATTTGTAACCTACGGCATAAAGAACGGCAGCCGTAAGCTCTATGACGCTCTTGAGCAAAAAACCGGCGGAGCCATAAGAGGCAATATCTCTAACGCTCCCAATATATCACAGCTGCTTTTGTTGAATGCCTACAACTCGCCCGAATATGATCATGAAAAAGAACTCAAGTACAACACTCTTAAAGAGCGCTACATATTGGTTAAAAAAACCCTCGCACAAAAAAATCAGTACGCCGAATGCTTCACAGCGCTTCCATTTAACTCGGGCTATTTCATGTGCGTTAAACTCGCGGGGGGAATTGACGGCGAGGCTGTGAGGTCGGTACTGCTGAATGATTTTAATACCGGAATTATAAATTTAAACAATCTGCTGCGGATCGCCTTTGCGGCTGTTCCCACGGATCTCATTCCGGAACTTTTTGAAAATATTTACCTTGCCTGCAAAAAAGTAGCGGGCAGTTAGAATCAAATCAAATTGTCCGCTACTTTGCCGAACGGAACGCTTATCTGCTCGCCGGTCTTTTGATTTTTCATCGTTGCTGTACCGCCCGCAAGCTCATCCTCACCTATTATGACGCAATAGCGCGCGTTATCCCTTTCCGCGCGCTTGAACTGGCTCTTGAATCCCTTGCCCGCAGGATCAATATCAGCGGACACGCCGGCCGCTCTCAGTTCATCCGCTAAGGAAACAGCTTTTTCCAAAGCGGCGCCGCCCGTATGTATAATGAACGCGTCGAGCCCCGCGGAATAGCTGTTATCTTCGGCAAGAAGGATCAGCATGCGTTCGATTCCGGCCGCGAATCCAACGGCAGGCGTACTCTTGCCGTGGAACTGTTCAACAAGCCGG
>JAITPE010000061.1 GCA_031289575.1 Spirochaetia bacterium
TATAGGTAGGCGTGTATAACAGACATGCCAATTCTTCGGGCTTATAACCTGCTTTGGCATCAATACCTTTGCGGGGATTGAGCAATTTGCCTGTGTGGACATGATAATACAGCTTTTTACGCAGTATGGCATAATTTTCATCATCCAGCAACAGGGCTATATCCCTCAGCCGGAATACCATGCGGGTATCTTTGTAAATTTCAAAGATAATATCTTTCTTTTCCTTGCAAACCATTTGTCCCAAATTTTTAGACTTTCAGTTTGCAAAAATATGGTTTTTTGTCAATATTTTTTATTGTTTATGATATTTTCCCGACAGGTAGCAAATTATTTTTTCAGCCCATTCGTACCGGCAAAATCAGATTTCACCCTCGGTTGCCGAATAAACTCGCCTTGTGAGGTAGCGCCGCTACAGCGTGCGGCTTGCACTATGGCTGAAAGCCATATCTACAATAGCATAGGGCAACGCCCTATGAAACTATTGCGGACGGTATGTCAATTCTGAATATTGTTCCGCGGCCGTTTTTTGATTTTACACGAAGCTGTCCGCTCAGTTCCAAAACTAAGCTCTTTACTAAACTTAATCCTACACCGCGGCCCGCGTAGAGTCCGCCTTCATCATTGGTACTGGTGCTGAAACCGGGATAAAAGATTGCATTTGTCAGCACTCTTTTATCCTCAGGCATGTTATCCTGAATCAGTCCCATCTGCTGGGCTCTCGCCGCTATTCCGGTGAAGTCGATGCCGCGGCCGTCGTCCTCGAACAGTATGGATATGCCCGTACCGGTACGTTTAACAGAAAGCTGAATCAAGCCTGCCGCATCCTTGCCGGCAGCAATTCTGTCCTCCGGCGCCTCAATACCGTGATAGACCGCATTTCGTACAAGCTGTGTGAGTATGTCCTTTATTAGACGGTTGTTAGATTCCGCAATCAGGCCAATATCAGCGGCCGCGAAGCGCACCTCCTTGCCCAACTCCGCGGCCATTTTCCCGCTCGCCTTCGCAAGCGTGTCCGCAAGGATGGATTCGTTCAGCCGATTCCGTTCGGCAAGTCCGCCTCTGAAGGAGGCTATTCTATCAACAATCGCGCTGAAACTATCCTTCTCTTTCATAAGATTTTGTACTTCTATAGTAATGAGCAGCATATCGCTAAATAATACCTCTTTTTCACGGATGGTTTTGATCATTGTTTCGAGGGCATGCACCTTGCCCGCGAAGCTATCGAGTCCGAGTATAACGGCATCAGATTTTATCGCGTGAGCCAACTGATATATCTTTACTATCGCGTCGCGGGCGCTCAGGGCCTTGTCTTTAAGGATGTCGTTTATTTGCTGGAAGCCCTCTTCAGTATCTTCAATAAAATCTGGAAACAGCACGGGATCCACACGAATAATCTCAAAGAGCGCATTCATCTCCTCCTGACGCTTGTTCTGCTCCTCAGCAAATTGCAGACGAAGTTCTGTCTCGACAGTAATATCCTGAACCGTCACCAGAATAAATACGCCGCTTCCCCTGTCCACAAGCGCAAACCTGCAACGCAAAGTCTTTTCAGGCTTGCCTGCCGGCAGATACTTAAACTCATGGAGAGGATTAATCTCCTCCATGAGCTTTTGTGAATGAGAACGGGCAAACATCATCTCTAAATAGTCCTTGACCGTATCAATCTCCTTGGCCTGAAGAGAAGAAGAAAGCAGGTTCAGAAAACTCCTGCCCGAGAATCCCGAATCAGAGAATACATCCTCAAGCGCCCTCGAATACTGAGGCTGAATAATGAACTCGCGGCTTATAAGAAATAATCCGACATTGAGATTGTCCTTCATGGCCGCGATCTCATCCCGTTCCTCTTGCAAATCATCGGTGAGCCGTTTGATCCACCTGTCTTTGATAAGACGGAGGTACTCATATACAATAGTAAGTATAAATATCAACACATATACCCCAAGCAGCCGGAATACTATCGGCAGGGGATAGATGTAATAGGCTAATCCTGGAATCATGATTACAGCGGCGCAAGCAAAGAAGAGTATCAGAGAAAGCAGTATGCCCGCCTTCATTCCAAGTATGAAGGCGGATGCAATCGGAAAGGCATAGATCCACAGCGCCGCAAAACCACGATTGCCGCCATACATAAAAAGATACACGCAGAGCAATTCAAGCGGAATGACCGCGATGAGGGCCGTGGCCATAAATGGAAGCCTTGTCCTGAGCAGAATAATGGTTGCGAGACAAATGAACGCGGCAATTATATCCAACAAGCCGCGCTGCATCTCACCAAGCAATATAACCGATATTCCGAATCCCGTAAGCCATACAGCTATAAGAAAGAGCGTTACATTGAAGATGCTGTAACGTACAGCCTCTTCAATATAATTTTCTCTGCGGGATTCGCCCGCACGCATAAACAGGTCAATTCTGCCGCCCGTAAGGAGACTAAATGCTTTTCTCTTAACCGCTGCGCTCATCATTCGCTCGCGAAACCGAGATTCGACACCTTTTCCCTGAACTTCTGTTCGTTGACCGGTTTTATAATGTAATCGTTTGCACCGTTTTTAAGCGCCTCTATGACATTGGCCCGCGCGGCCTCACTCGTAACCATTATTATTGGAATATTTGAAAAGCGTTCGTCATCACGCACCCTTTTAAGGAAATCAATCCCAAGCAGACGCGGCATATTCCAGTCAAGCAGCACCAAGTCGAATGAGGCGCCCTCTAACTCGTTGAACGCGTTTTCTCCATCATCGGCCTCATAATACCTGCAAGAGATGTTCAGTAACGAGAATGTGTTTTTTACGATATTTCGCATAATCTTTGAATCATCAACAATAAGAACGTTTTTCATGGAAATTCCTCCCTTGCCGGTTTATTGTGACTGGACATTTTCATATTTATTTTTTATTTGTCAAATTAAAATATACATTTTATATATGAATAATATGAATTAAATTACAGAAAATTTCAAAAATTTGTTGCTATATAAAACCTATATATCTTATATGTCATATATGAATAGTATTATTTACTTGAATACTTATTAAAATTTTTAGGAGGATTGTATGAAAAAGTTAGGATTACTCATTTTGCCGCTTCTGGTTTTCGCTGTTGTTTTCGCCGGCTGCAAGAAAAACGCGGCCAAGCCGTCGGGGCAAAAAATTGTCGTCGCCGACGCCAATTCCACTCATCATCTTAATCTGTACGTTGCTTACGAAAAGGGGCTTTTCAAAAAGCATGGGATTGATGTTGAGATCAGGCAGACAAGTGCCGGGGTCGCGGCCGTGGTAGGCGGAGAGGCCGATATTGTTTTCAACTGCCCTACCGGTGTTATCACACCTATCGCCAAGGGGCAGAACATCATCATAATAGGTCAGGTTAAGATTCCGTGCACATCAGTGCTTGTGGTCCCCGTTGACAGCCCGGTAAAAAAACCGCAGGATCTCAACGGCTATCAACTCGCCGGATTATCAACTACCTGCTGCGCGGTTATCGCGATACGTGACGCGCTAAAGGAACGGTACAGCAGCGAATTTGAGCTTGTCGCTCTCGCTCCAGGCGCGGCTCTCTCCGCACTTGAGTCCGGCGCGGTGAAGGGCGCTATTCTTGAGGAACCGTTTGTCGCTCAGGCGCTGCTCATCAAAGACGCTGCCGGAAAGAGCAGGTTCAAGACAATATTTGACGGACACTCTGATGTTGACGGCGACGGTAAAATTGAGGCAAATCTCGCCGGAGATAATCCTCCGTGCCGCACAATCAACGCCAACACAAACTTTGTAAAGACCCGCCTCGATGATGCCAAGATATTCATAGAAGCGATTGATGAGGCCGACAAGATAATATTAGCCGGTCCGTCCGCTCCGGATATTATCGAGATAGCCAAAAAATACGTGAATGTCCCCGAGCAGGCCATAATCAACAGTAATCCGAAGCTTGGTTTTACAATCAAGCTTGATACCAAGGGCCTCAAGGGATACGCCGATGCTCTCGTAAAACTTGGTACCATAGACAAGAATCCTGGCGACGCTCTGTTCGCGCCGGAGTTTAAAGGCATTACCTGGTAAAACAGCGGCAGACCGGAATGAGTTTCATTCCGGTCTGTTTTTTACCGCAGCAAAATTTTATTATTCAAAATTTTATGGGAAAATTTTATGAGAAGCCTTTCGGTCGTTATAATTGTATCTGATATATTGCTCATATTTTCCGCAATGACAAGCTGCATTGGCATCCACTCATCCCCTCCCGCATCTATCTCGGCAAGCGGTTGCAGCCTTATACTGAAAGAAGACGGCAGCCTATATGCGGCCGGAAAAAATGACTACGGACAGCTCGGCCTCGGCAGCACTGCGGATGCGGCAGATTTTAGGCGTGTCAATATATCGGGCATTATAGCTGTATCCGCCGGAGATTCGCACAGCCTTGCACTAAAAAGTGACGGCACTCTCTGGGCAGCCGGTTGGAACCGCTACGGTCAGCTTGGTCTCGGTGACACGAAAGAAAGAACAGTCTTTACAAAGGTAGATATATCAAGAGTCAGGGAGATAGCGGCCGGCTTCCATGTAAGCCTTGTCCTGAAGGACGACGGCAGCCTTTGGGCCGCGGGCTATAATTCCGGCGGCCAGCTTGGATCGGGCGACGCCGTGAACAAAACAACATTTACCTGTATAATAAAACACGGAGTCAGGGCAATAGCCGCCGGCAATAACGATAATCACACACTCATATTAAAAGAGGACGGCACTCTCTGGGCAGCCGGTTGGAACAATTATGGACAGCTGGGGCTCGGTGATACGGAAAACAGAAATGTCTTCACCAAAGTTGACATATCTGGAGTCAGACACATTACGGTCGGAGGCGAACGAAGTTTTGTTCTTAAAAATGACGGGAGTCTATGGGCAGCCGGTTGGAATTATTACGGTCAGCTCGGCCTCGGCGACTCGGCTGACAGAAACATATTTACGCTGATTGACATCAATGGCGCGCGTACTGTTGCCGCAAATATATATCATACTCTTATATTAAAGGACGACGGCACATTATGGGGCGCCGGGTACAGCGGAAGCGGTCAGCTCGGCACTGGAGATACTATGTATAGCAAGACATTTACTCAAATAAAGCTGTATGGCATAAAAGCCATATCCGCCGGATACTCGCACAGCCTCGCCTTAAGGAGAGACGACAGTCTTTGGGCAGCCGGATACAACGCGTTTGGTCAGCTTGGATTGGAAGAGACAAACAGCGGTACAAGATTCAGCGAAATACTCTTGCCGTAAGTTTGCAATCCGGGTTTATACAAAAGCCGTCAATTCGGAAACAGCATACAAGGGTAAATTGGTCAGCCACGCCTCTTTCTTAAAGTCGGACATGGAAGTGCGGACAGCTGCCGGCGAATTATTTTTTTGTACAAAATAGCGCAAACTTTTGGCTTGCAAGTTTTCTTCCGCTTTTACCTCTACCGGAATGATTTTGTTTTTGTATTGTACCAAGAAATCAATTTCGGCATCCGAACGCTCGGCCGACCAGTAATAGATATTCA
>JAITPE010000105.1 GCA_031289575.1 Spirochaetia bacterium
GTACCAGAGCAGGGCTGTTTTGCTCTCTGTTATTTGCGCTGTGTCGACAGATTTTCGTTTGAAAATACGCTCTGTACCCGTACCCCTGTTTTGTATTGCAGGATTGGAGTTGTGTCACATGCCGACATTATGCGGATCTGTCACGGCGCAAAAGCCTTTCCATTCGTCCGCCGTCATCAGGGAGAGCCCAGCCGTAACGTGTACACGTTACGGCTGGGCTGGTGGCTACCGCCCCCTTGACCCCCGACAAAGCAAAAGTCAAAGGCCAAAGCCATGAGAAGAAAGATCGCCCGCGCCGCTGATCTACATATTCGCCTGTACGTGGAGGAAAGAGACTTGCTCCGTCTCAATGCAGGGCGTTCAGGGCATGACCGTTTCGGATTACATCCGGCAAACCTGCCTTGGCGTTCGCTTGCGAAAAACGCCTGAAGAAAAAAGGCGCCTGCATGAGCTGGCCCGCATCGGCGCGAATATCAATCAGCTTGCGAAATGGACGAACACCTACAAGCTGGCGGCGGAAGCGATGGATTATCCCGGCAGGGAAAAAAATCCGCCGGAAGTTTTGCGCGGCGATCCGGCCATCACCCGCGCTCTCATCGACAGCATTGACCGTCGATGGAAATTCACATCCAGCGTTTTGTCCTGGCATCCTGACGACAAGGTGAGCGAGGAACAGGAAGAAGCGGTGATGGATGCTTTCGAGCGCGTGGCCTTTGCCGGGCTGGAGCCGGATCAGCGCATATCCTCTGGGTACGGCACAGCCACAGCGGACATCATGAACTCCGCTTCGTTATTCCACGCCTTGAACTTTCCAGCGGCAAAGACTTCAACGCCTGTCCTCCAGGTTGGCAAAAAGACTTTAGCGTATTCCGCGATCTGTTCAACAGACGTGAGCAATGGACGCGACCCGACGATCCGGCCAGGGCGCGGGAGGACTTGCCGAAAAAAGCCGACCTGTTCAAGGCTCGTCTCGCCCGCTGGGCAGGGAAATCAAGGAAAGCGACCGCGACAGAGCCAAGTAAGCCATTCACGCCTTTCTCAAATCACGCATCGCCCAGGGCTTGATCCGCGACAGGAAAGAACTTGTCGCCGCCTTGCGTGATGCTGATCTGGAGATCAACCGGGAAGGCAAGGACTATATCAGCGTCAAAGACCCGGTGAGCGGCCAAAAGCTGCGTTTCAAGGGAGGCATTTACGCCGAAGCATGGACGCCCAAGGCCGCGAAAGACCCGAAAGAAGAAACCGAGCAGGCGCGGCGGGAAGAGACGTTGCGAACTGTCGCCCGCCTTGAGCAAGAGCTGGAGCGTGTGCTTGAAAAGCGTATGAACTGCAACCACAAACGCTATCCGGCAAAATGGGTGAATGAAGCGAACTTTTTACTCAGCTTGCCGAAAAAGGAGGCATTGAGCCATGACCGAGACGGAACGGATGCTGAACCAGACCCTGAAACGGATGGAGGAAAACTGCACCGCCAGACTGACGGCCTTCAACACCCGTCTGGAAAGGCAGAAGGGAAACCAGATGCTTTTACAGACGGAATTACGAGTTTTGAAGAGATTGTTCAACGATGTAAGCGAAGTGTACACGAGCTTGCAGACATTGTTGGTAAAATTGAGAAGCGGCGCGTAGAGCGGGAAGAGGAAAGAGCCTGCTTTCCTTCGCCCTGACGGATTATCTTCTGAATCAGGAACGGAGTGTTTTGCTTGTGGACACGGACACCGACAACCCGGACGTGTACAAGGCGTACAAAGACCTTGCCTTGCCGAATCTGGCTTGCAGGATGAACAGCCTTGACGATGCGGACGGCTGGGCCGATCTGCTTGATGCTGTGCAGAACTACCCGGAACACTCCATCGTCATCAACGCCGCCGCCAGAACCAAAACCAGCACGGCAAGCCACGGCGACATTATGAAAGAAGCCCTGCGGGAAATGCAACGGGACTTGATTATTTTTTGGGTAATCAACAGATACCGCGACTCCATTGAACTTTTGCATTCGTTTCAGCAGTCGTTTCCCGACGTGACCATTCATGTATGCCGCAATCTTTACTTTGGCGAACCTGAGCGTTTTGACCTGTACAACAACTCAAAAGCAAAGGAAACGGTTGAAAAAACCGGCAGGACGCTGGACTTTCCGGCAGTGGCGAACCGTGTCATGGACTGGCTGTACTCCAAAAGAATGTCCATCCGCGCCGCTCATCCTGAAATGCCCCTCGGCACACGGGCGGAATTGCAACGCTGGCGGGCGCGTTACGCGGAAATGTTTACTTCTGTTTTTGGGGAAAAATTATGAGCATGGATGCTATAGCCCGTATTGAAAAACTGCGGGGTCGGAAATTATCGGCAGAGGAAGCCGCGCGCCTGCGAGAAACCGGAAACATGCTGAACCTTCACGCCGAGGACGCCGTATGGGATATTCTGGCGGCACTGGAGTATCAGCGCGTCTTTTATCAGGAATTGCCGGATAAAATCGCCGGGGCCTCAATGGAAATCTTGCGGGGCATTTCCGTTGCCGCCGAAAAGGAAGCCGCCGCCGCGCAAGCCAAGCTTGCCGACAGCGTTGTGGAATAGGCGAAAAGGCTATTCTGTGAAAATCAATTACGCGACCCTGTTACCGATAGGCATAGCCGCCCTGGTCTGTTTGCTGACCTATGGAAGCCTGCTATTATGGGCAGGCTTCCATAGGTCAGGGCAGGCGCATCCCCCGGACTTGCTGCTGCGTATGCCCTCCGGCTTGCTCATCGGCGGGCTTTGTCTTGCGGCAGGATTATTGTTCGGTTTCCTATCCGCGAGAGATTTTGCTACGGAAGCCAAAGGGTGGTATAAGGGCTTACTCTCGGCCTTGACTTTTCTGATGTCAGGCGGGTTTGTTTTTAGCCTGTTATTGTGAACCACTTTTATTTCCCGGAGCTTTGAATAGAAGCAATTTTCCCAACAGGACGCTTAGTCGAACAGTAATGAATACTAATTAAAAAATACGGGCTTCCAAAATCAAAAATTACCGGCTTGAATAGTGCGAAACATGACTCCTGTGGCTACTATGGCTACTATGACTGCTGTGGCTATAATGCTCAGCAATCAACAGGTCACCAGCATTGTTTTTGGCAGCATCTGAAAAATACAATTTTTCAGATGCTGCTGAGCTTTGAACCACAGAAGAACTATTGTGTTCATCGTTCTCTATAGCATTGCCAGTACCTGTCAATCCAACTATTGGCACAAATAGACCAACTAAGAAAAACAATTTGTAAATAATCTTGCGCATGTCATCATCCTCCGCTGTTATAGTTAAGCATGATTGCTAAATCACCAAAATTTATCAATTCTTACCAAAAGGCGAATAAGTTGCTAAATATAAATCGATATTCTATTGTCATAATAATTTTTGTGCCAATAGTTTTATAGTAGCAACATTTCTATCTAATGGCTTGACTTGTCTTTCTTTGTAATAAATAATAGAAAAAGATTTATCAAGTTTGTTTATAATATATTTGTATTCAGGCAGTATAAGATAATTACCAGCAATAGCAGAAACTGATTCAATATATATAAAACCGCCAATCTTTAACGAATTAATAAACTCTGTGATTAGTGGTAAATAATAAAATTGTACATTAATAATACCACCTAAATAATTTTTTTCAAAAGGCCATCCATCGTTAATTAAATCATGCTTTATTGTTTTTATTAAAGTATTATCAATAATTTTCTTCTCCACACATAAATTCTCACCTTGCGCAATAAAATTCAATGCTTTATCTGACTTGTCTAGAAAAATAACTGGAATTTTATATGAAGCTATAAGCGCACCATTTATGCCATACCCGCAAGCGACATCCAAAACAGGAGCGTCTATATTTTTAATTATTTTTGATATATATTTTTTTAATATAGGAGATGGATCCTGATTTTTTGGCTTTTTATGATCAAGATTGTAATGATTTACTGAAACATCAAGAATAGGTGAAATATTTCTACTTGCTTGATTTGATGAAGTTGCAAAAAAACCAGAACATTGACTCAGTAAGGAACAAGGTGAACAATTTTCGTGAAAAATATTTTTCCATGATGAAATTGAAGCTCTTGCAAATTGACGAATGTCTTCATGACAAAAGCACAATGGCGTGTTATAAATAGAAGCATTTAAACCTCGTTTACGCATAGCAAGAATTGCATTTCTTAATTCCTGCTTATATGCATTAGGATCAATATAGATAGAATCAAAGTTCTTTTCTGCATTACCGCAGATTTCTAATGACATAAAAGTATAATGTACACAAAAAGGAAAATATCTATATAAAAAATGTGCAAATTCTTCTAATCGTTTAAATTTTTTTTTGTTATCACATGCCTTATTTCTATCAAAATTTCTTTTTAGCTAAGTTGTATATTCCAGTTATGGTATTTATATAACTATCTTTGCAACCTACAATTTTATCATGTATTGAGTCTATATCAGAATGTAGCGAAACACAAAAAATATCTTTGCAAGAATGTATATTTGTTATTTTTGATGTAAAAGTTGTATCAGCAAATTTTTTCCCATTAGTCAAAATATCAATTTGTGCACTAGAATGTTCGTCATGACATCTCGAAAGAATATTTATGAAATTATTTTCTAATAAAGTTGGCTCTCCACCTATAATGCAAAAAGTATCAATTTCTTTATTTTTAAGTAAATCAAGAACTCGTGAAGCATTATTGTATAATGATTGATCATGTTTCTGAATTGGCTGAGGACACATTAAACAATTACAATTACATGATTCTGTAATTAATAAAGCATTTTGGTTTGATCTAATTTCCCAAAGGAAAAATATTTCGCCATTATCTTGTAATTTAACAATATCACCTTTATTAAATATAGCTAGTTTAGGTTTATTTATATTTCCAATAATGTAAGGCATAAAAATATTCTTGACTGGCTTTACAGTGGAAATAATCGCGAGATACCCCAAGCAATCAATATTTATATTCTCTGTAACAAAAATTTTATCATGCCTTTTATAAAAAGGCACTTTCTCAATTACAATTTCACCAATAATTGGCTTAAAAGTCGCTAATGTTTTGCCACAGAGTTTAAGCATTGCCATTCACTGTATTTGAACGCGTTATCCAATTCCAGATAATATTCTCTTCAAATTCTGACATATTTGATAAGAAAGAAAATAAGTAATCAAAAATTCTTTTATGTTTGATACAAAAATTTGTATTTCCCATTTTTCTATTTACCATGCCAGATTCTAAATAGTTTCTAATTGGATCTGTTCCGCAATATGATTGATATACACAATATGCGCAGTCCATTGTGGTTTCAACGCATGAGCTTGATATAATATTTTTTAATTTTCCCCCTCCAAAAATAGATTTATAAGAGTCGAAATATACATTCCCAAGATTGAAATATTTATCTCCCATTCTAGCTAACATTCGCGCTTCATCGGATGGGTATACTGAACCATCAAAATCGTAAATGACACCACTAATTCCAGTACCTGCTGGAGATTGTAAATCAACAAAACCTGTTGAAAATGGGGTTAATATGCGTGAAAATAGTAGCGTTGCAAAGTATTCAGGAAAATATTTATTTTTATTTATAGAAATGATGTATTTAAGCGCATCTATATATGAATCTACAAATTCATCCATTGAATAGCCAAGTTTGGCGCTATTTTCTGCTGCAAAACCATAAGGATTCAATGATCGGATAAAAATACCAGCAAAGCCAAGTTCAATATATTCATCAACAACTCTATGCAAATTTCTTAAGGAAGTTGATGTTGTTGTCATAAGAGCATCAACGCTCTGCTTACCTAAAATATTCCTGGCAAGTGATAGATTTTTTATATTTGTATCATGTACATTATTTGGACCATCTAATGAAGTGGATATATAAATATTATTATCTCTACAAAAAATTAATTGCTCTTTTGTTATTGCTGTAAGATTTGTGCAAATAACAAATGAAATAGTTTTATTGAACTGATTGTTTTTTGTTTTAGCATACAAGACTGTCTTCTCAATAAGCCCAAAATGTAAAGTTGGCTCACCACCTTGAAATTCAATTTTTACATTGTCTGATGGACTTTCAAATATCATATCTACAATTTTATATGCTGTCTCGATAGACATATCATATTTATATGCGTCATTTTCAGCACAAGATACTTGGCAATATTCACATTTTTGATTACAGCGCAATGTGATAACCATCATGTGAAATGATGTAAAGTCGCGCAAATATGATTTTCTTGAGCGATATTTAGCAGATATCATCTGTATTGACGAATTTCCAGTACCATCATCAAAAAACATGCGACTTTTTAAATTATAGTAGTCTGGATTATATTCATTAATTTTATGTGAAATTATTGCTTCAAATGTATCCTTTGACACAAAATAATAGTCACCACTAGAATTTACAAGTAAGATTCTACCATCAGAATGTTCTTTAAACTGAAATGGTAAAAGGCGTATCATTTTGCCTCTAATGGATAAAATGCTGGCTCTACAATCATCTCTTGTAATTTGCCAAATTCGCCCTGTAAATCATGTCTAACTTGGTTATCAATCAATTCGTTACAAAAATTTTTGAGTATATCAACCTCTGCCAATGTTTCAAATTTCTGTTGAATGTTTATTTCAAATTCATTTTTTCCGACTGGTTGAATATTTATATAATATTTATCTGTAAATTTTGATGCTGTAAGTAGCACTGGTTCTCTCTCAAAAAATTCTTTGCTGAGTATTATTTTATTATTTTTATACTCAATTTTTATTCTGTCTTTCATATAGTCCCCAAAGATAAATTGTATGCTCTTTCTGTATTTCTTATTAATAAGAGCGGAAAATGTAAAACATTTTCCGCTAAAACTGCTATGCTGGAAAATGCGGTTTTCGGCTCGCTCCGCCGCTTTGCGGCGAGCCGGATTAGTGTCCGGCTTATTACTTGGAGCAAAACCTTTCTTGCCCCAAGTAATAATATCAAAAAGTACACTTTTTGATAGACGGCTATGGTCACTTCGATAGGCGAAGCTCCCGCAACCGCCTGTAAAAAGTGGCTTCTTTCAGTTCAGTTTGCGAAAGAAGTTCGGCAATGGGCAGCTTTCCACGCTCCCACACCTTCACGAGGGAGGCGAAGTTTTCAGGGAGCTTTTTGACAGGGCGACCGAAGCACATGCCCCGCGCCCGCGCCTCAACAATGCCCTCCGCTTGCCGCTTTCTGATGTTCTCACGTTCGCTTTGAGCCACAAACGAGAGGATTTGCAGCACAAGATCAGCAATGAAAGTTCCCATAAGATCCCTGCCGTTCCGCGTGTCAAGCAGGGGCATGTCAACGACCG
>JAITPE010000126.1 GCA_031289575.1 Spirochaetia bacterium
ATGCCGCCGGAGGACAAACGCTACAGGCCGGGGGACTCCGGCTTTTCGAGCCTCTCCGGACTGCAAACCGCCGAGGGACGCGTCACATACCTTGAATCCCGCCGCGGAAAAATAAAACCGGACGGAGAATATCTCCTCGGCGTTGACGGCGGCTCAACCACCACAAAGGTTGCCCTCATCGACATAGAGACAGATGAAATAGCCGCTTCATATTACGGGCGCACTCACGGCGATCCGGTACGCGCACTGAAAAAATGCCTCTCCGAGATCAAGAATCAAATTGCCGAACAAATAGGCGATGCCAAAATAAATATATCGCTTGCGTCAACCACAGGCTCTTCAAGAGAAATTCTCGGCGTGTTCCTTGAGACCCCCGCGGTGTACAACGAAATAATAGCGCACGCCATAGGCACAACATACTTCAAGGAAGATATTGATACAATATTCGAGATAGGCGGCCAGGACGCCAAATATGTTTACCTCAAGAACAAGGTGCCCATAGACTACGCCATGAACGAGGCATGCTCGGCCGGAACCGGCTCATTCCTCGAAGAGTCGGCCTCGGGCGACCTCAATATCACAAATGTGGAAGAGATAGGCGATATAGCGCTGCGCGCCCACGCGCCGCTCAAGTTCGGCGAAACCTGCTCCGCCTTCATAAACTCCGACATACGCAAGGCCATTCAGTTCGGAGCGTCAAAGGAAGATATAACCGCCGGCCTTATAGCATCCATTGTCTCCAACTATCTCAACAGAGTTGTCGGCAACCGCTCCATCGGCCGCAATATAGTACTGCAGGGCGGCGTTGCGAAGAACAAGGCGGTACCCTTAGCCTTTGCCATGCTGCTGAACAAAAACATAATAATTCCGCCCGACCCGGAACTCCTCGGATGTTTCGGCGTGGGAATCCTTGCCAAAAAAAAGTTCAATGACGGCTTTATAACCAAGCGCGCGTTCGACCTTGACATCATACTCAACTCCGAGATTGTATACGAGAGAGAATTCAAGTGCAAGTCCTGCGATAATCTATGCCCAATCAAGGTGCTCAATGTAAACGGCAACAAGTACATGTTCGGCGGGCGCTGCAACAAATACACAAATATGCGCAAGAAAAACACATTTGACGAATCGCAGGTTTTTAACTATATCGAACAGCGCAACGAACTCATGTTTACCGAATGCGCGCCGCCGAAAGAGACCTTTGTAAAAAAGAAGGATTACACTGTCGGCATACCAATGGCCTTTTCGGTTTATACCCTTTGGCCGTTGTACTCATGGTTTTTCCATGAACTCGGCATTGAGGTACGGCAGTCGCAGACAATAGAACACGATGGGATCGCCCGCACCGAGGGTTCGTATTGCTTTCCGGCCGAAATCGCGCACGGAGCCGTACAGTCAATTTTTGACGAGGGCGCAGACTTCATCTTTGTGCCGCATTTCCGTGACATGCCGAGCTACGAGGAAAACATTCACGCAAACTTTTGCCCAATCACGCAAAGCCTGCCCTACTATATCAAAAAGGCTTTTCCGGATATCGAGCCCGGCCGGTTCCTGACGCCGGTCGTGAGCTTTAAGTACGGCTTAGAAATGGCGCTGGAGGGCTTTCTCTCTATGGCGGGCCAGCTTGGAGTTTCGGAACAGGAGATACGCAGGGCGTTTACCGCCGCCAACGAAAAACAATTGCTCTTCGGCGATAGATGCAAGGAACTGGGACACAAGGCGCTCGAAGACGCCCGCGCCGCCAATCGTCCGGTTATAGCTCTTCTCGGCAGGCCGTACAACGCGTTTACAAAAGACGCTAATATGGGCATACCGTTGAAGTTCACAAGCCGCGGCTACTCAATTATTCCATTCGACATTCTGCCCTTTCATGATTCCGAAATATTCAGCAATATGTACTGGTATTACGGACAGCAGGACATGAAGGCAAGCGCCCTTTTGAAAAGAGAAGACAACATCTTCATCACATTTATAACAAATTTCAGCTGCGCGCCCGACTCGTTCATGCTCCATTACATCAAATGGTTCATGGGAATCAAGCCCTTCCTCATCCTTGAGTTAGATTCCCACTCGGCCGATGCCGGAGTCGATACGCGCGTCGAGGCATTCCTTGACATCATAGACGGCTACAGAAACATCAAGGCTGTCGATGATGAACGCTACGATAACGGACTGCGTTTCATCAACAACGGAAAAGACACGCTGCATGTCATGGACATAAACGAAAACAAACGCATTGAAATTTTCGGCAACAAAAAAGTAAAACTCCTGCTCTCCAGCATGGGACGGCTTTCAACCGAACTTTTGGCGGCCTCTGTGCGCAGCATCAACATCAATGCCGAGGGCATTCCGGTTCCCGATATCTATGTTCTGCAGATGGCAAGGAATCACATGTCGGGCAAGGAGTGCCTGCCTTCACAGCTCGTACTTGGCGAAGCCCTCTCCTTTTTTGCTTCGGAAAAATACCGCAAGGACGAAATCTACCTGCTCTTTGTTCCGACCACAAGAGGGCCCTGCCGCACAGGGCAGTACTTCGTATTCTACGAGAATCTTTTCAAGGACATGCGCCTTGAAAATGTCGTGGTCATTACACTTGATTCCGAAAACTCCTATAATGAACTCGGCCCCGCGTTCTCTAAATACGCGTGGTACGCCATGACCGTAGCCGATTTAATGAAGGATGTGGAAACATCGCTTAGAACATGCGCCGTAGAGCCCACATCCGCCATAGCGAGATACGATGAGCTTTGGCATGAACTCATAGATGTCGCCGAAAAAGACGCGACAAAGATTGTTCCGGCTCTCGCGTCAATCGCAAAAGAGATAGCAAAGATTCCGCTGAAACGCCGGCTTAAAGATACGCCCAAGGTACTGATTGTAGGCGAAATCTTTGTGCGAAGGGATGATTTTTCTGTGGATGAACTCATCCGTATCCTTAGCAAAAAAGGAATCATCGGCAAGGTATCCGGCGTTGGCGAATGGGTCTACTATTGCGATTTTGTCCGCCACTATGAGATCAAGAAACGCCTTAACCTGATACCCGTCTACAAGCGCTTTTTTTCCAAGGAGTTCAAGGAACTTCTAAACTGGAAGATCGAATCCTGGTGGAAACACAGGGTTGAACACAGCATCAAAAAAGCGCTTGATGTCACACAATTGGTTCCGGGCGCGCCGCATGACATGGACAAAATGATGAAGAACGCGACCGATCACTTCATCTCTTTAGAATTAGAATCCGAGATCGCCATCTCCAGCGGCGCGGCGTCCACCGCTCTGCTGGAGGACTATTCCGGCGTCATAAACATATCGCCCTTTGCCTGTCTCATAGGACGCGTTATCGAGGGACTCATCACTCCGTGGGCGAGGGAACGCAGGCTGCCTGTAATGTCGGTTGAAATAGACGGAGAGATTCTGCCGCCGAACATCATCAGCAAACTTGAGATTTTCATGCTGAACGTTTTGCGCTTCAGGAGCGGCATAGCAAACACCGAGCTGGTAGAGGGAACCGAAAGCGAAGACATTTCGTTGAACCGGAAACTTATTTTGAAATA
>JAITPE010000157.1 GCA_031289575.1 Spirochaetia bacterium
CGCTATATGCGCCGGAAAGTGTCCGGAAAAACCTTCAGCAGAGCCTTAAGGCCTCCCAAACGCCTGCCGATGCCCTTTCCGTAAAAAAACAGCAGCGCGCCCCTGAGTCCGTCATATACTCTCTTGCTGTTCGGATGCCACCAAAAATCCCTCTTGGCGAGCGGCATTATATCGTTTATTATAACCTGAGACTGGGTCATCTCCAAAAAGCCGGACTCACCGTGCGTTCTTCCAATACCGCTCTCCTTAAAGCCTCCCCAGGGAGTCGCGGCCATTCCATGAGACATAAGGTGATCGTTTATGGTAACCGCTCCGGCTCTGAGGCGGCGCGCGATAGCGGCAGCCCGTTTTCCGCTCTTTGACCACACCGAGGCCGTAAGTCCGAGGTTTGAGTCATTGGCCAGCTCAACGGCCTCGTCTATTTCGGCATAGGGCATAACTCCCACTACGGGTCCGAATGTTTCATCCTTCATGAGCAGCATGCTATGGTTCACGCCGGTGATGACAAGGCATGGCAAAAAATGGCCTTTGAGTCCCTTGGGAACATCGGCCTTGGCATGGATCCGGGCGCCTTTTTTGAGTGCGTCGGCGACATGAGCGTTTACGGTCTTTACCTGGCGTTCCAATGTCAGCGGGCCTATATCGGTATTAAAATCATCGCCGCCGCCTATGCGCAGCGATTCTATTTTATTTTTTATAATCTGCAAAAAATCATCGTACACCGATTTGTGAACGTATATTCTTTCAACGCCGCCGCATGACTGTCCCGCGTTGGAAAAGCCGGCCCATACGGCTCCGGCCGCCGCTCTTTCCAGATTGGCGTCTTCGCATACTATCATCGGATCATTTCCTCCGAGCTCAAGCACCAAGGGCGTCAGTTTTTTCGAGGCTTGCTTCATGAGATATTTGCCCACCTTCACGGAGCCTGTGAAAAAAAGTTTATCGACGCCCGCGTCTATAAAGGCATCGCCCGTTATGACTCCCGGAGAATTAACGCTGTTAAAGATGTACTCCGGAAAAGCGGCGGCCTCGAAACACCTTTTCAAAAGCCTTGCCACCGCGCCTGTTTCACTGGCCCCCTTGAGGAGAACCGCGTTGCCGGCAAGAAGCGCCATAACGACTTCGGAAAAGGGAATCGAAAAAGGATAATTCCACGGTGATATTATGCCTATGACCCCGTAGGCCGAACGCACGCCGAGGCTTCTCTTGTTTATAAACAAGAGCGAGCCGGGAGCTATTTTTTTATCCCGCATAAACTTTTTCGCGTTTTTGCAGTAGTAATCTATGGCCGCGGCGCATGGCAAAACCTCGGCCGCCATGGCGTCCGTGAGGGTTTTGCCATTATCAAGCGAAATTACCTCGGCGATCTCATCCGCGTGAGCGACAATGTAATCCCCGACTCTTCTTATATACTGTATGCGCGTTTTAATGGGAAAGGCTTCCCACTGTTTTTGCGCCCTTTTTGCGTTGAAGACCATGCTAAAAATATCTTTTACCGAATGGACAGGGTAGTCCAATGATTTTTTTGATGATGGCTTCAGCGCGCCTGTAAGTATTCTTTTCATGATCTCTCTCTATTGTCTCTTCCTGAATTTCGGCGTTCCGGTCTTTTGCGTCCCGCTTACGCGCGGGACGCAAAAGACCGCTACTGTTGTTTCTGTAGAGAATGTATTTTATTTTGTCAATGAATTTGCAGATTTTGCAGCAGAATCTTTACTCCTATTGCAATGAGTACAATGCCGCCGAAACGCCCGGCATAGTTCCCTGATACAAAACCTATCCTTGCGCCGAGGAACAATCCGGCCGCCGAAAAGGCCGCGCACACAATGCCTGTAATGGCTGCCGGAAAAAACACCGGGACTCTCAGCGCGGCCATGCCCAAGCCTGCCGCTGCCGCGTCTATGCTTGTGGCAATGGACAGCACTATAAGGGCGGCCTCGCCCGCGGGATTAGCCGAGGGCGAGGCCTTAGCAAAACTTTCCCGTATCATGTTAAGCCCTATGAGCGAAAGAATAATAAAGGCCGCCCAGTGGTTGAATCTGCTCATTATATCATATACGGCGCTTCCGCAGTAAAATCCGGCTATAGGCATCATGAACTGAAAAAGTCCAAAATGGAGAGACAGCTTTAAGTAATGGCGCCATGTTACAGCATCAAGCCTTGCCCCAAGCGCTACGCAGACCGAGAAGGCGTCCATCGAAAGGCTCACGGCTATGGCAAATATTTCCAGCAAGCTCATGAACCTGTTTCCGCTTTTTCACCGCAAATGTCTACACTTTTTCTCAAGATAGTGTTTGTGGCATAGTATCTATATGTTTCATAGGGCGTTGCCCTATGCTATCGGAGATATGGCTTTCAGCTGCTTGTTAAAAACTCCGTGAAACTCCGTGCCCTCCGTGGTCTATTACGTTGCGTATCGGTAAACAACCATTTGCTCCGAAACGGAGAACGCATTGCGGCAACAAAATCCGCCAAAAATGAATTTTTCAAATTTTTCAAATTTTTTTCCAAAAAATTTGTAATCGAATCGCATCTCGAAACGTATATACTTATGGTGATAAAACAAACTGTATATGTTGAAAGTTTTGTATTAACTAAAGACGGCAAAGAAGATTTTGGCGAAATATCACCGGAAATAGCCGGACATATAGGGATGAAGGCAGGCAAGATAAAATTAAGAAAATATGGGGAAGAGCATATTGGACGTCCGAGGAGAATAGACCAAATCAGAAGTAATGGTTATAAAAGCGCCGGTGATTTAGTAGAGGATGTCGCAAAAAACTTTGACGCAATATATAAAAGGGATAATGGAACTCTTCTTTTGAGTAAAAAAGGGATAAAGAAAGGCGTAACATTATATGTTAAATTAGAACTTTCAGAAAATGAAGATTTTTATGATGTAAGGACGGGAATGATTATGAGAAATACATTCTGGATAAATAAAAAACCGGCTTGGGAAAAATCTCAAACCGGCCTTTTATCTGACTCGGTAAAGGCGCCGACAATACATTCCACTGTTCCCAGTGAAACCCCTAGCGCGGTCTCGGGCAAATCAGATGATAACAATTTATCGCAAAATGAAAATATGTCAAGCGAAAAAAAACTTAAAAAAGGCGGCTTTTGAAAAAATATGACTCTGAGACGTTACATTCTGAACGCCGAAGGCCGAAGGATGCGGTCGGTAGCCCCAGCGCAAAAGCGCTGAGACTACAACAAAGATTAATCCTTAATGTTTATGAACGGCACGGATCCGCCAAGCGAGTAGACCGGCAGTTTACCGTCCCATTTCTGTACGGCTTCATAAGAAACAAGCGCTCGATTCTGCGATAATGCTTGTGCTCGAATTGTCATAGACCTTGCTTCCGCTTCAGCAGAGATAACTTTTTGCTTCGCTTCTTCTTGTATTTGTTTGGTAACATTCTCCGCTTCTTGCGCCTTTTGCACCGCGACGACCTTACTTTCTATAGCTTTCTCAAATACATCGCTGAAACTTATGTCCAATAATTGAAACGATGTCGCCCTAATCGGTAAGTCCTCAAGAGCTTTATTGACCGCTAACAATATTTTATTTGCTACTTCTTCTCTATTTGCCACAAGCTCTACAGCATTCTGCTTACCGATTTCGTCTTTAAGTGCTTGATGTAGATTCGGTATTACTATCTTTTCTTCCCAATCTAAACCGTAATTCTTATAGGTAAACACTACGGACTCGGCCCTTAGATTAAAGGAAAGCGACATTTTGACATCGGCCGGCTGAATATCTTTTGTATATGCTGATGTCGCGTAGTCACGCTTTTG
>JAITPE010000257.1 GCA_031289575.1 Spirochaetia bacterium
TTTCAAGTGATACAATGCCACAAACGGATAAAATAATCAGCCTTAGAACAGCATTGTCAAGGGTTATTTTACCATGCATCAATATTATGCAATAATCAAAGCCATTTTTCTGTAGACAGACGGGAATCTTTTGTGTTTATGGAAACATGAATATTTTACTAAGAGCCATTTCAAGAGTCCGGGCATACGGCGCATTGGTGATGTTCTCGCATACGCTGTTTTCCCTGCCCTTTGCGATGATTACAATGCTGCTTGCCGCGGGCGGGATGCCGCCTCTCCGTGTTTTTTTGTGGATAATCATAGCGCTTTTCGCGGGACGCAATGGCGCAAACGCGCTTAACCGCTATGTCGATGCCTCTATCGACGCGAAAAATCCAAGGACGGCGGAGCGTCACATTCCGGCCGGCAAGATACGGCACATCGACGCGCTCGTTATAGCTGTCGTGTGTTTTGCTGTTTTCATAGCGGCGGCATCGGCGCTTAACCGGCTTTGCCTGTACCTTTCGCCCGCCGCGGTTTTTTTGTTTTGCATATACTCTTACACAAAGCGTTTCACTTGGCTTTGCCACATAATTCTGGGCATAACCTGCGCGGGAGCCCCTTTGGGCGCGTGGATTGCGGTAACCGGCGGATTTCACTATATACCGCTGCTCTTTGCGTCCGCGGCCGCGCTGTGGATCGCCGGTTTTGACATAATATACGGAACGCAGGATATCGAATTTGACCGGAAAGAGGGGCTCTTTTCCATACCTGCGCGCTTTGGACTGCGAAGGTCGCTTTACATAGCGCGGGTTTTTCACATTATAATGTGGTTTATGCTTTTGTCGCTTTTCTTCATCACGAAGCTGAGTTACATTTACCTTTTTGGGCTGGCAGTCTGCGGGATTCTTTTGATCGTTGAACATTATAATGTTGACCCTTCGCACAGGCGCAAGATGAAATTGGTATCGTACAACATCAATCAAATAATAGGCTTGTTTCTGATGTTTGCCTCGGTGTTTGATATGATTATTCTGTGGTGATTAAATGAAAATAGCAATGGCTCAGATAAATCCGACGGTCGCTGATATCGAAGGAAACAGAAAAAAAATTTTGGAAAACATAAACGCGGCCTCCGCGGCCGGAGCAGATATTGTTGTTTTTCCGGAAATGGCAACCATCGGATACCCGCCCATGGACTTGCTGCACAGCCGTAAGCTGATTGATGACAATCTCCGCTCACTTGAACTCATAGCGCGGGCAAGCGTTGATGTCGCGGTAATCTGCGGCTTTGTTGATTATGACACGGAAAATCATCCTATGCTGTTCAACTCGGCCGCCTTTATGTTCAACGGACAGATTGTATCCAAGCACAGGAAAACGCTTCTGCCGCAGTACGATGTGTTTGATGAAATGCGTTATTTTTCGCCGGCGCGCGGGCACCGAATTGTTGATTTTATGAATCACAAAATAGGTATCACCATATGCGAAGATATATGGAAGGCGGCCGAGGCCGGCGCCATGATGGAATTTGCGAGCTACAAAAAAGATCCGGTAAAAATTCTTAAGGGCATGGATGCCGATATTATTGTCAATATATCGGCATCGCCTTTTGTAAAGGGCAAGAACAGGACGCGGGTGAATATGCTGCAAAAGGCGGCCGGGGCGGATAAGATAGCAATAGTCTATGTGAATCAGGCAGGCGGCAACGACAGTCTGATATTTGACGGCAACAGCGTTTTGGTCAACAGCGCGGGCGCCGTCGCTGCCTGCGGCGGCGCCTTTGCCGAGAGCTTGATTATTGCCGACAGTGAGTCATCATCGGTCATTAAAGTTGAGTACGATGAAATTGAAGATATTCGCCGGGCGCTTGTGCTTGGCATAAGGGACTACGCAAGTAAATGCGGATTCAGCTCGTGCCTGCTCGGACTTTCGGGCGGCATTGATTCCTCGCTGACATGCGTTCTCGCTTGCGAGGCGCTTGGGCGCGAAAATGTTTTGGGAATTACAATGCCCTCGATATACTCATCGAAGGGCAGCGTTGATGATTCGGCAGCGCTCGCGGAAAATCTTGGAATCACCTTAGAGAGCATTCCCATAAGCGGAATATTCCACGGCTTTGAAAAAGAACTGGCTCCGATTTTCCGCGGCATGGAGCCGGATGTCACGGAGGAAAATCTGCAGGCGCGCATCCGAGGAACGCTGCTCATGTCGGTGAGCAACAAAACTGGACGGCTGCTTCTCACGACCGGCAACAAGTCCGAAACGGCAATGGGTTACTGCACCCTCTACGGTGACATGAACGGGGGGCTTGCCGTAATATCGGATCTTCCCAAGACCTTGGTCTACGAGCTCGCGCGCCATATCAACAGGGACGGCATTGTAATACCGGCGGAGACAATAGAAAAGCCGCCCTCTGCGGAGCTTCGCGAAAACCAGAAGGATGAAGACAGCCTGCCTCCGTATTCTGTGCTCGACCCTATACTTGAGCATTACATTGAAGAACGGCGCTCTGTTTCCGAAATTATATCATTGGGGTTCGACGCGGAAACAGTAACAAGGGTGGCGCAGGCTGTGAACCGCAGCGAGTACAAGAGAAGGCAGGCGGCGCCCGGCCTGAAGGTTACGGCCAAGGCCTTTGGAAACGGCCGGCGAGTGCCTCTTGCGCAAAAGTACGAGGGTTGATTATGAAAAATATAGTATTGGCAATAGATGAAACAGTAAAATCATCAAAAAACTGGATTGATGAAACGGTTAAACTGATGAATAAATCCAATGGATCATCAAAAGGGGAAAAATGGACAAGGGAAGAATTGTATCGTGACAATGACGGTAATGTTTTAAAAAAAAATAATAATTCAGTGGAAAATGATTGACAAATAATATAAAAAAGAGTAGACTGACAAACATGAATAAAATAAAATGGAGGATTAATATGATAAGCTCTTCGGCTCTTCGGCTCTTCGGCTCTAATACTTGTTTGCCTTTTTACAGGCTGTTCTGACGATTCTGATTCAAAAACAAAATATTACTATGAAGTATTTAGACTTTTAAAAACTGACTTTAGTTTGGTAATTCCTCCTTCATCTGTAA
>JAITPE010000263.1 GCA_031289575.1 Spirochaetia bacterium
GAAGAACCGCTTGAGGGTAAACAGGGGCGTGACGAAGCGGTTTAAAGTGTTGGTTAAATTTTTAGGTAAAAATAAAAATTGGGTTAAAAAAGCGCTTGCGGAAAAACGGTTATTATGATATAGGCGCGGTTTTAGCTGTGCTGTGCTGTGCTGTGCTGTGCTGTGCGCCGCAGAGCGGATTATGTTTATAGTATATTTCATGTTGTAAGTATACAAAAAAAGCGCGGAAAGGTCAAGCAAAAAAAGTAGTTTTTTGTATTTTTGGTAAAGACAAAATCGTTTTCACCCTCAAAAAAATCTTGGAAATCCTTTAATCCCGTAAATCCTGATTCAGACGAATTACTTGCGGCCCGCGCCGCCAGGCAAAAATATATTAAAAAAGTTCTTTACATACCCATCAAGTTCTTATACAATAGTCTTTTTATCTATGCCGCGCTCTTTTCCAAAACAGGGTATTCCGCGAAACGGAACATTTTGCTTGCATGGCACGGCATTTAATATGGCAGGTAACAATATGGATTACTTTCAAGGAACAGTGGATTATGTTATATCTCCGGATCTTCGCGACAATGTAAACGTATCAATCGCGCTTCAGCGCCCGCTCATTGTCAAGGGAGAGCCCGGAACAGGCAAGACCCTCCTTGCGCACGCAATAGCAAAAGGATTGAACAAGCCGTTCTATATCTGGAACATCAAATCTACGACAAAAGCAAAAGAGGGGCTCTATGTCTATGACACCGTACAGCGGCTCAACGACGCGCGTTTCGGTGAGGGCGATGTCTCCGATATCAAACAATATATCAAACTCGGCAAATTGGGCGAAGCCTTCGACGCCGATGAACAGGTGGTTCTGCTGATAGACGAAATCGACAAGGCCGATATTGAATTCCCAAACGACTTGCTCAATGAGCTCGACGAAATGTCATTCTATATTCCCGAAACAAAGCAAACAATTAAGGCCAAAACCAGGCCCATTGTGATCATCACATCCAACAGCGAAAAGGAACTGCCCGATCCATTCCTCAGGCGCTGCATATTTCATTACATAGAATTTCCGGATGAAGAACTCATGAGGAGCATCGTCAAGGTTCACTATCCCGATATAGAAGCCAAGCTGCTGCATGAGGCGCTGCGCAAATTTTACTGGATACGACAGTTTGACACGCTGAGAAAAAAGCCGTCTACCAGCGAGCTGATAGACTGGCTGCAGGCGCTCATTGTCGGAGGCATATCACAGAAAAAGCTCGAAAAGGAACTGCCTTTTGTCGGCGCGCTTCTCAAGAAAAAAGAGGATATCGATACTCTTGATAAAACGGGCAAGGGACACTACGCCTATAACAACAGTCAAAGAACCAGAGATGTTTATTAATTTTTTCTTTAATCTTAAATCCAGAGGGATTCCTATCTCCATGCACGAGTGGATCACCCTACACAAGGCGCTGATGTTGAATCTCAACGACTGCAGCCTTACGAGCTTCTATCATGTTGCAAGGTCAATCCTTGTAAAAAACGAAATATTCTTTGACCGCTACGACCTTGCCTTCCTTGATACTTTTGAAGGCATTGAAACATCGGACGATATTCTTGAACAAATTATAGCTTCGCTCAAAAAAGTTAAGGAGCTCAATCTATCCGAAGAAGAAAAAATGCAGTTAGATCAGCTCGACCTTGATGAGGTGCTCAAAAACTTTGAGGAGCGGCTCAATGAGCAATGGAAGGAAGGTTTTTCCGAACACATCGGCGGGAACCGATTTATAGGCACAGGCGGACGCTCTCCCTATGGCGCGTGGGGATACAACCCCGCGGGCGTCCGCATAGGACAGGGAGTTTCAAGGCACAAGCGCGCCATACAAGTTGCGGAGAAAAGAACATTCCGCAATTATTCCAACAACGTGACGCTTGACACAAGGCAAATGCGCGTAGCCATGTCGCACCTCCGCTCTTTGCTGCCGGTACGTGGAACCGACAATCTGGATATAGAAGCGACCATTGAAAAGACATGCGAAAACGCCGGCGAAATAGAGTTTGTATGGCACGACAAGGAGAAAAAATCAGCGAAGGTTGTTTTGTTTATGGATGTGGGAGGTTCCATGACACCGTACGCGCAGCTTGTGGAACGCCTTTTTTCGGCGGCCTCGTGCCAGTTGACAAGATTCAAACATTTTTATTTTCACAACTGTATATATCAGGATATATGGCTCAATATGGAAAGAAACGAATCCACATCCACCATGGATTATTTGAGAAATGAGGATTACGATTATAAGGCGATAATAGTCGGCGACGCGGAAATGGCTCCCTCGGAGCTTACATGGGTCAACGGAGCCGTTGATTACTGGTACCACAATGACATTCCCGGCATGGTATGGATGCAGCGGATAAGAGACAAGTTCAAGGACGTTATCTGGCTCAATCCTCTGCCGTCAAGGGTCTGGAATCAGACAACAAGCATTCGAATGGTACGCCAGGTCTTCCCCATGTTCGAGCTTACATTAGAGGGCCTTGACGAAAGCGTCAAATTTCTCATGACCGGAAAATGCGCCCTATACGCCAAAAACTGACACAGTATGCCTGGAATAATTACACATAAAAAAATATTCAATGACTCGCTTAAACTCCTTCTGGGAAAAAAGAACCGCTCGCATTTGACTCGCTCTATTGTAGCGCTCTTTGCGCTCCCCGAGCATATGCGCGCCTCTCTCTTTGGGCTGCTCGGCCCCAACATTTTTGACTACATCCCAACGCCTATAGGCAAAAAACAATACGGGCATCCGGCGTCCTTTGAGCTTCACGACAAGGGAGCGCCTGTCTTCATTCAGTCAATGATGAACCGCATCAACGAATACGAAGACAAAAACAATGAATGGTCGGCATTGCAGCGCGCATACCTCTACGGACTGTTATGCCACATGGCGGCCGATGAGACGCTCCACCCGTACATATTCTACTGCTCCGGATTTCCCGATTCCGCAAGAGAAATAAACCATTACCGTGAACAGAACCTGCTGTTTCAATACAACATGGACAACTACTTTATGTACATGGCGGACGACAAGGATGAATTAAATTTCAGCATTGAGGATATGATTCCGCTCGTCAAAAACAGAAGGGCTGCCGGCGCGCCCATAAAGGATCTCATACTTTACTCCCTGAGCGAAAACTTTCCGGAGCTGTACAAAAAAGTTGTCTGGTTCGGTAAAAAGAAAGACCGCCAAAACCATGCCGAAACATTCGGCTGGCTCGACATAATTCCGCCCATAATCGTAAAAGTCCAAAACCTCAAGCGGAACTATAACGAACATGTCCGTAAAATCACGCGGGAGATCCGCTACAGAAACTTTCTTTACAGCGATTTTCTTGTGCAATATCAACGGCCGAGAAAAACCGATCCGCATTATATAAATCTTCACCGGGAAAGCTGGATAAACCCTGCGGGCTCATCCGCCATAAGGTACGAATCGGTTCTGCAGCTGTGCAGGACAGCCTGCGAAAAAACCGTTAACCTATGGGAAGAGGCGGAGAACTCGCTCTACGCCAAACCAAACGAGATTGCCTACATAAAAGGCTTAAACGCCTATACAGGCAGCGCGGAAGAGGGCTACGAAAGCATGAAGCGAAAAAACCCGGTAAAGCTCAAACCGTATTAGAAGCCGGTTCTCCCTCCCTTGAGTTTTCCTTCTATAAGGAAAAAATAGTCTCTGGCAAATTGTTTTATTTGATTTTCGGGAAGTGTTTTTACAAGTCCCGGCTTGGATGTTATTTCTTTCTTGCCCAATTTTTCGGCAACAAACCTGACAAAGTTAGATGCCGCTATGCGGTGAGGGTTTATTGAGTTATATGTCAGGTAGCTGTACATGACCGAAAGTCCAAGATACGGCCTTGAATAGATTGTGCTCACTAACGATAGTTCTTCCCCGTTTACCTGGTCATAGTAGTTGTAGCGGTTGTTTATCATCTTGTGAGTGAGTTCATGTATTACAAATGTTTCCCATATTTCCTCACGTATTTTGCTCTTGTTGGTAAATGCTTTTTTAAGACAAAACTTTATGTCTTCGGTTACCCGTGAACCGACAAAGAAAAGCGTGTTTACGTTCTTGCCCGATATAATCTGAGCGGCAATAATGGAATCATTTATAACCTCGTCCATGTTGATGTATATCATATCATAATAAAATGTTGAACTGGTTGTTGAAAATTCATCGTAATAAATGTACGGCCTTATGTTAAAAATCTTGTACGGTATGTCTATAAACGGATGTTTGATTGAGATTTCGGTCTTTTTGCCGTAAATGCAATAATCAAGAATAATTCTTTTGCCGTCGCGGTTCGCGTCTCTTGAAAATTTTAGAACAATGCTGTGGTTCGATAAAACATTCTCAAAGTAAAGAAGCTGGGCCTCGGAATAATGGTCCGGGTCTAAGTATATTTTAAGCATGGTAGACGCGATATTTTCAATAGCGGAATCGGACAGCGATTTTAAATACGCCTTATACTCGTTCAAATGGAAGCCGTCATTGCCCATTATTTTAGCGGGTATGCTGTCTTTCTGGATCAGGTTGACAAAGTGGGGATTTTCGTTGAAAAGCAAAACAATGTAGGCGTAGAGCTTGCCGTCGACGTTCTTTATGTTTATGGTTTCCGACTCATAGTAACCCTGACCAAAAATCGGCTCGCCATCCGAAATTTCAGAGAAACTTTCTCCTGCCTCGAAAAACAGGAGAATAGTCAGCAAAGCGGTAGAGAAATAAAAGCTCTTCATGTTTAACCCCACTTAAACATAAGAGCGTAAAAAAAACAAGCAAAAAAGATAAATTTTTCTTTACAGCCGTATATTTATTTTCGTTTTTTGTCTAACTTATAGTAAGACGCGAAAAGCGGCTGCCCTTCTGTGTTAAACACTAAAATCGCGAGTTCGTTAAAAAAGGCGTATTTTTTACGGTATTTACACAGGTGGTATGTCCTAAGTACAAAGGTATTATCATCAAGCTTTATAACGTTACCTTTCTTTGCGTCATGGGGAATTTTTTTATACTCGTACATATCCCTGCCGAGGTCATCCTTCTGCGCATTGCCGTCTTTGTCTTTCAACTGATATTTGAAGTTCTCGACATCGTTGGGAGAAGCCACAAGGAACCTTATAATATCCCACTTATCAACCGGCAATTCAAAGCTCGAATCCGATTTAGGCGGAACCTCAATTGTGGCTATAGTAAATACATTGAGCTCCATAGGGTCATCTGTAAGATTTTCGAATATCATTTCAACCTCAAGAATCTCCCCAATGCCGACCGGATCAATCCTCTTATTAAAATAAATAGGAGATATTTTAAACCGGTCGCTGTACTGCGTCTCTACAGGTACTGTGAGAATGTCAGTAGAATTGTTCATGACCACGCCCGCCTGAGCAAAGAGCAGTACCGGTATAAAGACAATAATTGCGGAAAAAAATCTTTTCATCATATTCCCTCGCGGATTGTTCTTGTAATATTTTCGGCAGCAAACCGTACAATGTAAAGCAATTTTTGGAATTTAACTAAACGGGGTTCCGAAATCGTACCTGCGTTTTATATATTTCATTATGACAGATGTTTCAATTTGTTCTATGCCGTCTATGCGGCTCAATTTGTTGTACACCAGATCATGCAGCTCCGCGAGGTTTTTTGCTACAAATTCGGCGTTAATATTGGAGGTTCCGGTTGTAACAACAATGTACCACAGTTCCTTGAAATCATTAAGGGCGCTGATGACATTATCCATTTTCTTCATATCAACACGAATATTCAAATCTCCGGTTACCTCGAATCCCAGTTTCAGCGGATTGGATACCGCGACTATTTGGATAATATCATCATCCGTAAGACGCTTAAGCCTTGCCCTTATTGTAGCCTCGGAAACATCAAGCGCTTTAGCGAGATCGGTATTGCTTGTTCTGCCGTCAAACTGAAGCCGGGAAATAATTTTGGCGTCCAATTCATCTATCGGTTTTCCCTTCTCGGCCATCACTTAAAAGTATTTTCCGGCCCAGGGAAAGAATGGTCTTTTACCGCGGCATCATACTCATTGAGAGCCGTCTTTATTACCGGAAAAAGCTCCGTGAATTTTTTAGCGAATTTAGGCGTAAAACCGGTATTCATACCCAGCATATCGTTTATAACCAAAACCTGTCCGTCACATCCGCCGCCCGCCCCTATTCCTATTGTGGGAATGGAAAGGCTTTTCGAAATCTCTCCGGCAAGCGACGCGGATACCATCTCAAGAACAATGGCGCACGCGCCGGCCTCCTCCAGTATAAGAGCGTCTTCCAAAAGCCTCTTCCGCTTGTCATCCTCGCGCCCCTGAACAGAATAGCCTCCCAGTTTATGAACCGACTGAGGAGTAAGGCCAAGGTGTCCGACAAGCGGAATGGACGCAGTGGTAATCGCCTCAACCGTATGCTTAAATTCCCGTCCGCCCTCAAGCTTTACGGCATTGGCCTCGGTCTCTTTCATAATGCGGCCGGCATTGCGCACCGAATCCTCAACCGAAACGTGATAGCTCATAAACGGCATATCAACTATAAGAAACTTTGACGGAGCCCCGCGGCGCACAATGGTTCCGTGGTAAACCATCTGATCCATTGTTACCGGAATGGTTGTCTTATAGCCGGCAATAACATTGCCCAAGGAATCACCGACAAGCAGAGTGTCCATGTTGCTCTGTTCGGCAATACAGGCAAAGGCGTAATCATAGCAGGTAATCATGGAAATGGGAATACCGGCCTTTTTTTTTCCTTTAAATTCATTAACAGTAAATGGTTTTTGTTCACCGCTCGCGTATGCCATGTTGTCCTCCTGTAAGTTGCAACGAATATACGAATTTCATAGAATTTGTCAACAAAATATTCGATATTACGCTATTTTTAT
>JAITPE010000125.1 GCA_031289575.1 Spirochaetia bacterium
ACAAAAAAAGGGCTTTTCAGCCCTTTTTTTGTTTTATGCTTTTGATTCTTATAATTCTTTAAGACCCGAACGCCTTTTGGGAGCCGCTTTGGGGGAGAGATCAACAGATCCCTTGACTTCGTTCGAATCAGATGTGTTTTCCGCGGCGAGCCCGTAAGCCGACTCAAACAAATCTTCTTTTGGGGTTTCCTCTGAAAAAGACTGCTCAATATCTTCTCTGACAGTACTTCTGCGGCGGCTGTAAGTAGCAAAAGCGGCATCCGCAAAACCTTTGGAAACGCTGTATAGAAACTCATTGAGTACATTGGCCATACCCTTGAGCATGTACTGCTTTCTCTTAATGGTTGTTATATCAATATCAAGAATAAGCCCAGGCTGAATATGGTGCGGGTTAACGAGGTAAGTAAACTCGTTAAAGCGCTTGGCCATGAAATTGATTCTCTCGTCAAGGATAACGCGCTCAACAGGATTCTGATACCCGTGCATCTTGGCGAGAAGCTCCTTGAGGTAAACAACCTTACCCTTGAGATTCTTCATTCTGTCTTCGTAAGTTCTGTTGTTTTTCTCAACAAATGAAGACTCATTATACATTTCGCCGATTTCGTTCCAAAGAACAGACTCAGGGTCGGACTCTCTCATTTTCTTTTCGCGCTTCCATTCCTTATTCATAAGGCGGGCAGAAAGGTCGTCAAAGTCCTTTAAGGCTCTGAAACGCTTCTTGGATTCATAATAAGAGTGCGTTACTTCCCATAGAGAAGTAATCTCTGTGGTAAAAGCGGCCATCTGCTTGTCATATTCTTTCTTGAGTTCACGCAGCTGGTTTTGGTCAAGGAACTGAACCTTCATGCCATAGCGTTCATCGGGAAGAATAGTCTTGTCAACCTCTTCGTACTCCTTGATGTAGCACAGGCGCGCGTTCTTCATATTGTCGCAAACCTGATAGCCGAGCTTACTTGTATCGAGAATTGAGGTTATTGAGTTGACGCAAGTATTATAACCCCTGTTCCTGATATTTTCTTCATCAATAATGAACTTGATATTTTCACGAAGATTCAACGGGTCATAGTCGTCAACGTCAATCTCGGCGCGGAGTCCCTCTATTTTGTCAAGGAAGCGTTTCGCCATAATGGTGTACCTTCTTGACTTCTCATCCTCTTTTTCATCATCGGTGAAACTGTCTATGCGTTTAATCTTCTCGAACATTTTTTCACTGGCTGTAAGTTCGTTCTTACCCTGATCAAGCAATTCATCGTTAAACTGCTGAACCTGACGGTCAATGAGTTCCTGAATGTGTTTCTGGATAGCATCTTTCATCAAGGACTCTACTGTTGTTTGGTAATGATACACCGGACTTACAAGCTCACTATCGAGAATATTTATGGACAGCTTTACATCGTAATCATATTTGGGACGCATCTCATTGTCTTTAAAGATACACTTGAGAATAGCATAGGCGTTTTCACCGCGGACAAACGCTCCTACGTCGGTTTTTTGGCGCAGAATGGAGTTCGTCTCTGTTTCGAGATCGTTTACCCCCCTCTGTATATGGCCCTGCAAATGGCCGTACATGTTTACAATTGATTTTTCGATTTCACCCGTGTGAAACTTGTCGGCGCCGCCTATTTTATCGAGCAGTTCTATGATTTCTTTTGGAGTATACCGCGCGAGCCCCTTTGTTTCTTCCTTGTCAACAAAGTCACGGACCTTTTTAATAAACTCATCTTCCAAAGTGACCGTATAGCGGTTGAACATATTCACATATGTCTGGTTAATATAATTATAGAGTTTCTCCTTGATTCCGCCCATAACATCAAGTTTTTCCAAAACATCGGCAGGCAGCTTAGTCAGAGTGTGATTCAGCACCTTATCCACAGTTTCGTCAAGGATAAGCTTTGATTCTGCGACCTTATCGCGGCCTTCTTGCGCGTACGCCTCTCTTGAACCTACGGCACTCGGAAGTGTCGGGTGAACCTTGTTTGGGCTTTTAGGAAATTGCGTTAATCCCATGAAAGAATCCTCCTTTTCTTTTACAAAAAACGCTTATATCTTAAAAATTAAGACAATTTTCTCAGCAAAAAATAAACATACATAAAAATAAGCGATAATGTCAAGATATATTTTTTGATATATGGATTTTTTCCGGAAAAAATACGAAAAAAATCCCCATGCTCACTTATCGTAAAAAAGTTCCGTTTTTTTTAGCAATAAAACGGCGGCCATTAAAAAAACGCTACGCCAAATACCTGAACATGAAATTGCCGGCGCGGAAAACCTCGCCGTTTTCCAAAACTTCCCCATGAGTACCGTTTACAAACTCCAAAGGAGCGCCGTTGTACGATAGAATCTTGGCCCTTACCTCCCTATTATGTCTTGTAGCGACGATTTTAAAGGGCTCCTTCAGTTCAAGCTCCCTGAGCTTCAATTGGCAGCCGACCCTGTTGCCTATTAGGATTTCTCTGAGCATAAATTTGGTCATGTCAAATTTTTCAATGTACGGTTTTATCATATCATTATTCCAGTATTCCAAAATGCCCCTGACCTTGAGCTGGGAATGCTTTTTAGTCAAATACTTGATAAGCGCTATGAGCAGCGCTATAAGAATAATTATACCGATAATCATAGCCAATTTAGCAAAGGGAAATGGCTTGGCTTTTTCCAGTTCGGCCTTTTGCGCATCCATAATGCTGTTCATAGAGTCGGATGGTTTTTCCGTGGCGTCAACTATAACCGATTTATCGCTTACCTGCTTGAGGCCTTTTTCAAGCTGCGTTCTTCTTGCGTCGGTCTTGGACTTCAACTGTTGATAATCCACCATGTATATCCACCAGTCTTTGCCCTCGTACTTGGTTGAGATATCGGTAATATTTATTTTGTCCGCGCTTGCGGGCGGCGGGTCGTCAATGCCGTCTGTCATGACAACAATGGAGAGGCGGCGATTGTCATTTTCGCGCTGAAGTTCCTCGGCCTTGGCAAAAATACCGTCAAGCATGAGATAGGTGTGCGTCCAGAGTCCTTCGGCAGGGGTAACGGAGATATATTTTTTGACAATATCACGATCATTGGCATCGTCAAGTATAACAGAAGGGTATATCCGCAGCTTTGTGTCAAAAGTAGCGAAGGTTACCCGGTCACCGTCCTCCAAACTGTCGATGTAGTGGTATATGCTCTGCTTGACATCGGACATAATATTGGCGCCGCCGGAACCGACCATGCTTAAAGATGTATCCAATACGAGAATTACATCCATCATTTCTTTGGAATAGCCGTCGGTGGCAGCGCCGCAGGCCAACAGCAAAAACAACAATAAGTAACTCAATAATCCTATTTTCATCTTAGAACTCCTTTTTATTATGAAAGGCATGGAGCGATAGTTTTTCATAGCTATATCGCGGCAAAAAGTCAACCAAATTAATTATATAAACCAAATTAATTCAGTATTCGGTATAAGTTTTATCGGCCTTTATGTATTTGCGGAAATCCATTTCTATATCGCGCTTAACATCTAAGTACTCGTTCATGAGGATAAAAAACCACAGCAGAGTGTCTCCCTCGGTCTCCAAGGCTATATAGTTTCTTTTTTCGCGCCAGTTTTTTACAATAATGCCCTTATTGAGTATGACAAGAATTTCAAATTCGCATTCGGGCTCAACATTCTTGTTGTGATAGTAATTGAGGATATCATTTTTTACATCCCGAACAGGATACCCTCCATCTCCGGCTATGATAAAAGCGGGAACCCGCAGTTCATTCTCCTCCAAATCGGTATAGCGCTTGATCTTTTTCACGCTGACAACGCGGTTCAGCGCTTCCAACAGCGTTTTTTTGTCGAGTGTCGGAACGAGATAGCAGCTCGCGTGAACGAGTTCCAATGGGACATATCCCTCCATCATGGAGACGAGGTCGGCGCAATAGTTTTCGAATATGAGGAAATCAGCGCCCTCGGGCGCGAAGCCGTTTTCATCAACAGGCATGGCCTCGGCAAGGCTGAACGCGGATGGAATGATTTTTGAAAAAGCGGTCATAACTTCTTTTTTATCTATTCTTGTCTGGCTCTTTACAGCCTTTCCGGCAGAAGGGCTCTTTACAGCGGCCTTCTTCTTTGTCAGCTGCTTCTGCACATCTTCAAAATATTTATTAAGCATTTTTCCTCCGTATCACATCATTTGCGGCACCAGCATCTTTTATTTTCAATATATTTTTCTGGATTTTATTTCCATCTCCCATCTCTATTATTTGCCGATACTAAATATTATGCTTATTATTGCAAATCCTATAAAGAAAATGAGAATAGTCCACCATTTATTCTTTGAGACTTTTCCCGCTCTGTAAAGAAAGTAGGCGGCTACTATGTTAAACAATGCCCATAATACATTTACCGTTGGCGATGATAATCCCACACCCGGAGGATCAGCAAAAGGCGTGCGGTAGCTGTAACCTAAAACTCCCTGTATGAAATGCGGGATAGCATTGGCTGCAAACATTCCTGCAAAGAAGCAAGCGATATAATTATACCATTACATTCTGTTACCTTTTGCCCAAATCTTTCTGTCTGCGTACATTAAATATTTAAACAGTTTTTCGTCAATCAAGAATCATCATACAGAAAATGGCGGAAGGCCGAATTCAAGATTGAAGTGCAATCTGCCATATTTATCAAACACTATTGTAGCGCTATTGTCTTTTTTGCGCAGTCTGGGGTACCGGGGTCAGAGCCCGGGGTTTCCAGAGTCGGACCCTAATTTTTAACTTGACTTTAAACAAAGGGAGGGAATATTTATATTGGTGAATGAATAATGAACAAAGATCTTCTCAGAAGGCTTGCCGCCAAATTGAAGAACAGCCGGAGCGATAAAGAAATCCGGTTTATGGAAATCTGCGGCACGCACACCGCCGAGTTTTTTAAAACAGGCGTAAAGGATATGTTTCCAGATACTCTGTCCCTTAT
>JAITPE010000151.1 GCA_031289575.1 Spirochaetia bacterium
TGAAACCGGATGAGCGGATGTCCGGAACGTCCCCCTCGCTGCATACAATCTTCGAGAAACCCGATGCCTTGAACTCCTGCGCCCTGCGCCCGCATTGTGGAACCGGCCTAATGCCGCCCGAGAGGGAGATTTCGCCTATGAGTCCAAGCCCCTCGGCAAGAGGTTCATCGCGCAGGCTCGAGGCAATGGAGGCGGCCACAGCAAGGTCGGCGGATGTTTCGTTTACACGAAATCCGCCGCTTAGATTAATGAAAATGTCAAATGAAGCAAGTTTAAGCCCGGCGTGCTTTTCAAGAACAGCCGAAAGAATAATCAGCCTGTTCATATCAAAACCGTCGGCCATGCGTCTTGGATTTGAAAAAGTGGTAAAGCTCACAAGTGACTGAACCTCAAAAAGAATCGTGCGGCTTCCCTCAACAGCGGCGCTCACCGCGCTCCCGGGCGATGGCTTGCCGAAGTTGTTCAAAAAAATTTTGTTCTTGTCGCGCACTTCCATTAGGCCGGTCTGGGTCATTCGGAAAAGCCCCGCCTCGTTAACAGAGCCGTAGCGGTTCTTGAACGCGCGGAGAATTCTAAAGTCCTTTGAAAAATCACCCTCGAAGTACAGCACCGTATCCACCAGATGTTCAAGAAGCTTAGGCCCGGCAATGGCCCCGTCTTTTGTAATATGACCGATGAGAATCACAGGCGTGCCCGTACGTTTTGCCGCCTCGGCGAGGCTCAATGCGCACTCCCTTACCTGAGTTACAGAACCGGCCGGAGCGGCCTGCTCTCTTGACACAAGAGTCTGTATAGAATCCACAATGAGCAGGCCCGGCTTTCCCGATTCCATGAGCGCAATGATCTCTTCAACATTTCGTGCGGCGGAAATTTTTATTCCTGCCGAATTAATGCCGAGCCTATCGGCTCTGGCCTTAATCTGTTCGGCCGATTCCTCGGCCGAAATGTAAAGCGTATCAATATAATGGGCTACCTGCAGTGCCATGGTTGATTTGCCTATACCGGGCTCTCCGCCCATGAGTATTACGCTGCCCGGAACAATGCCGCCGCCGCACACAAGGTTGAATTCCGAAATGCCCGTGAGTATTCTTTTATCCTCTGTGAAGTCTACATCCGCAAGAGAAACGGCTTGCGCGGCGGCGCTTTTGCTGCCTGCCGGCGGCGCCGCGGACGAGATGGTATTCCATTCATCACAAGCAGGGCAGCGGCCTGCCCATTTTGGAAAGCCGGCTCCGCAGGCGGAACATGTAAAGAGCTGCTTTTGTTTTGCCATTACTTATTTTGTTTAAAGAACAGCTTCGATGGATCCTGCTTCAGGCTCCGGAACAGTTCCTTCGCCGATATCGAAGCATCCTTAAGGTTATCGTAAACTTCTTCTTCTATAAGAAGTTTACCAAGGGTTCCGCGTCCGTTCTCAAGGCGAAACATTATCTTGTTCAGGTTTACCGAAAGTTCGGAGAGATTACGCATTGTAATTGTAAATTCTTCACGGTTTTTATCAGACAAATAAGCCATGTTGGATGTTAACTTATTCATGTTGGCCATTATTTGAGACAGCTGATCCGATGTCTGGGCTATCATGAACTTGGCTCCGCTTACCGATTGGCGGATGTCGTCTCTGTTCTCTTCTGATATTCGGTTGAGGTTTGCGACAAACTTTTCCGAGTTCTGGAAAATCTCCGCCAAGAGCTGGCTTCCGCTTTCATCCTGCAGAAAGCCCTGAAACGAAAGCATCATTTGGTCAAAGCTCGCCGGGTCAACCGCGTAGATCTTGTCGCCGTCTTGGAAAAACTCATCCACATTTATTGAAGGAGGAATAAAAACATTAATGTACTTTTCGCCTATGAGCCCGGTTGTAAAAATGGCAAACTTGGCCGTCTTGAGCAGAGTGTAGTTATTGTCGACCCATACCGAGACATTGGTTTTTTCTCCGGAGTGGGTGATCGAATCCACCTGGCCTATTTTTACGCCGCCCGCTATTCTTACCGGCGCGCCAATGCTCAGACCGTTGAGAAATCCAAAGTACAGCTGCAAATGATAGCCGGAGCGCGCCACATTTATTTTGGCAAGGAGAGCAACGAAGGTAATAAATATAGTGAAGCTGAGTACAATTGTAAGGCCGACCTTTGCTTCATTATTAAGCTTCATAAAAATCTCCCTGAATTTTCCTTATGAGGACTTATGAAGCAGAGTTGTAGAAGAAACAAGAAAAGTAAACAAGAAAAGTGAATAAAATGTTTTTTAAAGTCTTTTGAGAAGGAATTGCAGGTTTTCATTATTTTCGCCATTTTTTAAGAGCGATTTTTTAATATTTTCTAACTGCAGGAGCTTTGTTTTCAGTTCTTCCGCCCTTGCCTGTTTTTCCGATAAAGCTTGATTATTCACAATAAGCCCGCCAAATATCTTTGCAAAATTTGTCCTGAGCCGGACTGGACATCCTAAAATAAGTATTTTTTTTATCAAGGAAAAAATGAAAATAAATTGCTGTAAAAAAGCTAAATTCAAGTTTGAAGTGCAAGTACAGCGTGAAGATGGCTCTGACCCGTAGTTTCACGCGGCTCTGCCCCCACTCAGCCTGCCGGCCTCACCAGAATCCCCTTGGCAGCCAGTTCTTCTTTAACTTGTCTGATTGATATTTCCCTGAAATGAAAGATCGAAGCCGCGAGCACCGCGTCAGCGCCGCCCGCGGTAAGGCCCTGGAACATATGCTCCACATTGCCGACCCCGCCCGAGGCGATAACCGGAATGCCTACCGCGTCCGCTACGGCCCTTGTGAGTTCAATATCATAGCCCGCCTTTGTGCCGTCCATGTCCATGCTGGTGAGAAGAATTTCCCCTGCTCCGAGATCCTGCACCCGCATGGCCCATTGCACCGCGTCAATGCCCGTAGGCGTCCTGCCGCCGTGCAGGTAAACCTCCCAGCCCTCGCCGTTCCTTTTAGCGTCAATAGCCGCTAAAATACACTGCGACCCAAAGCGCACGGCGGCATCGCTTATGATTTCCGGTTTCTCCACCGCAGCCGTATTGATGGATACCTTGTCCGCGCCGTTTCCGAGAATCAACCGCACATCCTCAACCGAACGGATCCCCCCGCCAACAGTAAACGGAATATGGACAGTTTCGGCAACATTCTTTACCATATCGAGAATGATATTCCTCCTGTCCGATGAGGCTGTAATGTCAAGGAATGTGAGTTCATCCGCGCCCTCCGAGTCGTAGAATTTTCCGTTTTCGACGGGGTCACCGGCATCTATAAGATTAACAAAATTTACGCCCTTGACAACCCGTCCGTTTTTAACGTCAAGGCAAGGTATGATTCTTTTAGCGAGCATCGGCAGTCCTTTTTATCATCTCATGTCTGTTAAAATTTTTCATACTTTATTTTTGATCTGCCCGCTTATTTTTACTCTAACGGATCAACTCAAGGTATTCAATAACATTTTTTAAGCAGCCTTCTAATTCCGCTCTGCGCTCAGAGCGGAACTCGGAATTCTTGGACTCACTCTGTTCCTCAACTAAGCAGCCTTTCTTCTTGAGGAAATCAACCGCGTTATTGTAGTTCGATATTGAAAGGGATTCCGCCAGCTTGACCAATTCAAGGTGATACGAGCGGACGCCGTGCCCGCGTATAACCGATATGAGTTCTTTTCTGCTGAAGCGCTTCCCGTACAGTTTAAGTACCGCCTCGAAAACAATTAAATATGACTCAAGATAGTCTTCCGCAAGTTTAGCGTAGAAGAGAAGTTCCTCGGCGCCCTTTTTGGTTATAGCCGCTTTTTGGGCTTTTATTGAAATAAGTTTTCTTTTTTCAAAATAGGGGTACAAGAGCTTTTGCGGCTCACCCGCTGTGTACATCATATCGGGGTAAATAAATTCTTTTGAAAATATATCGGTTATTGTTTGAAAAATTTCACCGGCCTTCTTGAGTGAAACCGATGTTTCATTTTCGGCACAGAGAAGCGAGATAGACATAAAGCTCACCGGAATGAGATAGTGAATTATTGTGTTTCTGTAGAATGATATTCTTATTCTTTCGTTCTCGTTCAA
>JAITPE010000172.1 GCA_031289575.1 Spirochaetia bacterium
CAAACATTTTTCGCCTCCATGAAAAATTTTCCTATATCGGAATTAACATAAGATTGAGTATTTCCAAAGAACAACTGCTTGTTTTGCAAGTGCAATATCTTTCGAGCGTATTCAATCGATTTATTCAAATCGTGAGAGACCATTACAACAGCGATGCCGTCATCATTGATCCTTTTTATAAGCTGATATAAATCCGCTGAGACAATAGGATCAAGCCCGCTGGCCGGCTCATCCAAAATCAAAAACTTTGCGGCAGAGCATAGCGCTCTTGAAAGAAGAACGCGCTGCTGCTGTCCGCCGGACAATTCTCTAAAGCATTTATGCTTTAGAGGCAAAATATCAAGCTTGGATAAATTTTCATCGGCTATATTCTTGTCCGCCTTGTTGTAAAAAGGCCTGAATCCGCATTTGCTAAGCCTGCCCGAAATTACGACTTCATAGACACTTGCCGGGAAATCCTTTTGCATAGGATTCTTCTGGGGCACATAGCCTATATCGCGGGGACTTAAAGTTTTGTCGTAGATGATTTCGCCTTCAAAAGCTTTTTGAAAGCCCAAAAGTCCTTTCAGCAAAGTAGTTTTCCCCGAACCGTTCTCACCTACAATGCAGATGTAATCACCGGCGTTAATATCAAAATCAACGCCCCTCAGAACAACATTTTCATCATAAGAAAACGATATATTGCGGCATCTTATTAAGGCCATAATGTTTCTCCTGATTTAATTTTAAAGTTTTAAAATATTAGATGGGGCAGCCGGAACCGCGGCAAAAGCGATGCATAAAAATAAGGATATAAATCTTATGCTCTTCATTCTATGCCATTGCCGGATTCCTTTTTGGTTATCACAAGACCGGCTATGTTTATGACTATTACCACCATAAATATTACGCTCATGACCGATACTATTGTGTGATTGGTATCAGAACCGCCGGCCGCGCTGTTCTGTCTCATTACTATATTCAGTGAATGGGAAAGAAAAATTATAAAGGCCAGAACCGGAAAGAACAGTCCGTTGAAATAAACAAGCGTTCTGTATTTGAGAGGGTCAAACAAAGGCATGACCTGCGCTATGCCCGATGTAAGAACAAGAGCGGCAAATGAACGCAAGACCGTATAGAGCGGGCCGACGAGCTCATTATCGCGCACAAGTTCGAGCCAGTTTTCGGAAACATTTTCCGCGAAGATTCTGAAAAAAAACAGCGGGTTAAAATAATAGAATATCCCTATAAGAATATATATGATTCCTGTTATTATAATAATAAACTGAAATATATTTGTTCTTCTGGACCTCATTTAAGCTTCCTCCGCTTTAGTATATGGCCTTTACAATTTCCGAAGCGGCTTTTTCCGATTCGTCGAGCAGTTTGTCAAGCTTAAAAGTATCTTCGTTTACGTCAAGGCTGAAAGAAAAATCAGACGCGTCACTCTTCTTTTCGTCGTAGCGGTCTTCCTCTATAAACTCAATGTACTTGCGGTAAAAAGAAAGCACCCTGTTTCCATGAATGCGCAGATTGTTCTGATTATTAACCGACACAAAGCTGATCGAATCAATATCTGTTCTAAAAAGATCTTCCGCCCTTACCCTGTTTTGCGGATACCCGGAACAAAATTCAGAGCCGGCAATCTTTTTTGACTCAAACAGCGGGTAGAGCAAAAAGGAAGCCTCTATGTAATCCTTAAGCAATCCGGTACTGAAAGTTCTTCGCAGTCCGCTGCCGCTGTTTGTAAGCATCACCATAGGCACCGTGCTGAACATCTCCAGCCGGTTCTTGCCCGCTATATCGGCAGCCGCGCGCGATATAGCGCTGTTCTTGAAAATAAATTTATCGGGAAAAGTAATGTCGAGAAGTCCGTTAAGCTTGTCTTCCCGGAAAAACGCGGCTGTGTTTTTCCGGAACTCGCCGCTGTCAGAGCTTGTCATATACAGCGCGGTGATTATATAGGAAAAGGAAGATGTATATATCACATCAAAATGTTTTTCAAATTCATCCAGATTTTTCAATATGCCAAAAAAGAGAACCGATTCCAGCATGTTCGATTCCAAAACAAGAGCGCGCCTCTTGGATGTCACAAGATCCGTAAAGGCCTTGAAACGGTCATCATCGCAAAACTCCCTGAGCTGCCTGTAAATTGCCGAACCGTCATTCGGCAATTTCTCAAGCAGCAGCGCGCCTGTCAGTTGGTTTACATTACCCATAGTGTGTTCATTGTGAACATAAACCACGCGCTGCCCGTCCTTTATATGCTCGTCAAAAATGCCGCCGGCTTCCTCGCGCTCCTTTCCGTTTTTGGCCAGAGCAAAAACAATATCGGAGCAGTCGAAGACAGCGTCCCGGAGAGCGCTGTCTTCTCCGGAGCAGTCGCATATAACATAGCGGTACTTCTTCGACAGAAAAAACAGAATCGGGTATATTATACTTGGATCGGCCTTTACCTTTGACCCGAAAGTTATATTGAATATATGGAGATTATCATCGACAATCTGAACCCTGTCATTGAAAAGCTGCTCAAGGGATGACGCGCCCTCGCTTTTTTGCGACAGCGGAGACGTTATCTTCATGCCGAATAGATTGAAGACGCTTTCGCCGCGCGAAGACAAATCAAGAATTATTGTCTTATCCCTTTCGGCAGATAGAGCAGTCCCCATGAGCGCGCTGAAAAAAGACTTTCCGGAGCCCAGCGCTCCGAACGATGTAATAACCCTGCATTGCTCGCCCGACAAAAGATCGCCCGAGGGCGATATTTCAAATCCGTTGCGGCTTATAGAGCGCCGGTAGCCGCGCAGCCCCTTGAACGAGAGAAAGAAAAAACGGTAGATGTCTTCCTCGTTTATGACAAGCAGCGACGAATCAACCACCGCGCGCGCTATGCCGCGCTGCTTGTTTCCGGTAAGGGGCAGAGCGCCGAAGAAAGAACCGGTGGAACAATGCACCGCGTCGCTGCCCGCGAGAGCCTCAATTTCGAATAGTCCGTAAACAACAATATTAAAAGAGGTCATGTTTTTAAGGTCAAACGAGTATCCCTTCTCAATAGATGTGAGATGCGACATTTCATAAAGGCGCTCAATCTCATCACCCGAGCAGTGCCTAAAAAACACCTGATCTCTTAATAATTTTTTAATAATATCCATGCTATGTCCTAAAAACCCGAGTTGATTACCATATTCATTTATTTCAGCCCAAGCCGTATTTTTACAAAATTATATTGACAAAAACCGGCCTTAAAAAAAATATCTTTCTTCAACGGGGGTGTAGCTCAGCTGGGAGAGCGCTTGAATGGCATTCAAGAGGTCAGGGGTTCGATCCCCCTCATCTCCACCTATTTTTCTATCTTTTCCCCATGTATTGTGACAAGTTTCTTTATATAATAAAGCCTTTTACCCGCCGGAACCGTTATCTCAACATCCTCGCCGGCGGTTTTATTAAGCAAAGCGGTTCCGAACGGAGTAGAGAGTGATATTTTCCCCTCTGCCGGATCGACATCATTTGACGATACAAATGTAAACTCAACAACATCGCCGCTGCTCTTCTCAACCAATGTCACGGTAGAACCGTAGCCCACCTTGTCGGATGGAATATTTGAAATATCCAGATTGTCAAGCTGCGCCAACTGCTCGGAGACCTGTCCTATTTTTGCCTGAACAAAAGACTGCCTTTCCCGCGCCGAGTGATATTCGGCGTTTTCTTTTAAATCGCCGTATTCCCTCGCCTGCGCAATAACCTTAGGCAGTGCGACCTTGAACTCATACTTGAGCTGTTCAAGTTCTTCTTTTAAAGCCTTTTTCTTTTGTTCAATATCATTGCTCATGAAAATCTCCCGTGCCCATATCAGTTTGAATCGTTAAGCTTAATGAGAATTTTAATTTTTTTATCTTTATCCTTTTTTACTATGTAACCGTTATTCTTTAAGGTTTTTTCAATACGGTAGGCCATTAAATCAACTACTTTTTTATTCATTGTGTTCTTCCCTGAACTGTTAGATTAAATCCGTTTATACCGCTATTATCGGCGGAGGCAATGCTAATATTAAGACAGATTTTGAGAATCAGGAGCGGTACTATCCAAGAGAACCGGATAGAAAATATGACGTTTCTTGATTACCCGCGAGATAAGAGCGAGGATGATGATGAATGCAAGCAGCCCGATAATGCCGCCTATTTCCGCGGAGACATCCCTGTCAAATCCCAGACCCGGCGCCAGCACATAGCCGAGAACCACTCCGGCAATAAGCAAAAGCAC
>JAITPE010000226.1 GCA_031289575.1 Spirochaetia bacterium
GGCTCGTCGAGCAGCATGACGGATGCCCGTTGAAATACGGCGCGGGCTATGAGCACCATTTGTTTTTCTCCGCCCGAGAGTTCGTTGTACCTGCGCTCCGCGAGATGTTCTATGCTGAGTTCCTGAAGTACATCGAGAGCCTCGGAGTAATCCTTCTCCTTGGGTATGCCCGAAAAGCCGAAACGTCCTGTCCCGCCCATGATAACCATCTGTATCGCCGTGAATCCGAAAACAATATGGAGTTCCTGCGGAACTACGGCTATGCGCTTGGCTATTTCGGCGCGGCTCATTTCTTTTATATTATTTCCATGAAGCATAACGCTGCCGTTTTTTGGCTCAAGAATTCCGTTAATGCATTTGAAAAGGGTTGTCTTTCCGCAGCCGTTAGGCCCGAGCAGCCCGCAGATTTCTCCCTGCTTTACGGTAAAGCTGATGTCCTTGAGCACATCAGCGCTTCTGTAGGCAAAATCAATATTCTCAACACGGAGGACATCAGCGCCCGCGCCGTTCATTCTTTTTCCCACCAGATAACTGCCCACTTGTATTTTTGGGCATAATTTTTAATCCATCTGCCGTCTCTCTCCTCAAGGTGTTCCTTCATGAAGGCCGCGAGTTTCGCCTCCTCATCGGGAGTCATCTCCTGGAGCATCCATCGGCATGAATCAAGGGCCTCGGAAAAACTGCCGTACGACTTGACATCGCTCTCTTTTATAAAAGAAACGTTTGCGTGAATCCCCATTTGATACAGAATATTATAGATGTAGATGTAATCAACACTCGGATAAACCTTCCGGCCTACAGCCTCGTATATTCTGCGGTCAAGGGGCCCGTCCTTTACTATTGTTGATATATAAACGCGCTTTGACGCGGCGCTGCTGAGCTTTGTAACAGCCTCGCTGATATTGTCAACCGACATTGAACGGGAAGATATTGCTATATCGTAAACGCCGATCCCGGCGCCGCTCCAGTCACCGGCCCACGAGAGATCAAGGGCGCGGATGTTTTTGATGCCGTACTGTTCGGATTTGCTCTTAACAATATTGAGCATCTTTTCCGAAAAATCAGCAGCCGTTATTTCACTCACCAAGCCGGCCATGGGAATGGCAAGCGTTCCTCCGCCGCAGCCCATATCAAACACAGTCATTGATTTATCGGGCTTGATGATATTGATGAATGCCTCGGCGTAACCGGTTTCATCGGCATGCTTCGCGAAAGATGGCGCGCGCATATCCCAGTAGGCATCGCCCTTGAGCGATGTTCCCGTATCCATTTTCGTGCGCCCGCGCGCTATTTCGGCAGCGGCTTCGTTCCAATCGATATCGGAGATAAGCATTAGTTTTTCTCCGAGTAATAGCGCTGTTCCTTGAAGGCGCATGGAACGCAGTAGAATTTTCCATCAACAGTAACATCGCGCATGTCCATGACTCTTTCTCCGCACGAGGCGCACGTCACAATGCGCGCCGGCTTGCCGGGAAGTTCGCCCTCGGGTATATTTACCGCGACCTCTTTTACATCGAAAAGTTCTTCGTCGGATGATGTGAGGTAATCATCGCCCCGCGGTTCCCGGTCGATCATCTCTCTTGTAGTTACGGTATCGCCGTCCTTGTTTTTGGACGAAACCCTCACGGCCTTTCCGGTTTTAAGGTTCACAAAAACAGCCGCCATTTTTCCGTAGTTAAGAACCTTAAGCGTGCGCTTGCCGGGATGGCATCCGGTTATAGCGAGAATAGCGTCGCTCGCGCACCTGTCGCTCTCAACATAAACCATAAAATCTTTTCTGTCGCTCCCTTTGGGGTCGGCAATGCCGATTGCTTCGAGCCCTATGATGGCCATGCGCGAGCCGATCTTTATGCCGGAGCACGCGTCGCCGTGAAAGGCTTTGGCAGTTTCAAGGCATTCGTTGTAATCAAAATTAGTGTATTCCATATAATATCCAGTGTTAAAAAATTTTATTGAGACAATGTGCGGAAAAACTTTGAAATTGTCAATGGGATTTTAAAAGCGACACAAAGAAAATTGGCTCTGACCCCTGAAAATAATTTGCTGCCATTAGGACAAGCCCGAGAAGAAAAAATTTCACTTGACTTTTTGGTAAGTATAAATTATAATATTTACGTTCATAAAAAACAGGCGGCGATATAATAATGAATGGAGAAAATGAGGTTCTGAGATTGCTTGAAGAAAACAACGATTATCTGTCGGCGAAAGAAGCGCGAGAACACGGCGTATCAAACACTATTCTTCGGCGTATGGCCGAGCGTGGGCAAATTGAGCGTGCCGCGCACGGGCTGTATATTGGCGTTAATGTCGTACCGGATGCTTTCGCGCTCGCTCAATACCGTTGCCCTAAAGGAGTGTTCTCACACGAAACGGCTTTATTCCTGCACGACCTCTGCGACCGTTCGCCGCTTCGCCTGACTATGACGATTCCGTCCGGCAGCGGAAGCCGTGTTTTGAAAGACGGAGATTTGCAGTTCTTCTACTGTAAGCCGGAATTAATCAACCTTTATACCGAGTCGATGCAAACACCGTTGGGTGCGGAGGTCATTGTCTATGATAAGGAGCGGACACTCTGCGATTGTCTGCGACATATTGGCAAGCTCGAGAAAGATTTGGTTCTGTCGGCGTTGAAGCAGTATATGACGAGTTCGGAACGCAATAACGCAAAGTTACTCCGCACGGCTGAGCTTTTCAAGATTCGCGATGAAGTCCGTAAATATATGGAGGTACTGTAATGAAATTCACGAGCAGATTCAGCTACCGGAAATTATCCGGCTGATTGAATGGGTATTTAAGGACGACGAGCCAACTGTGTTCCGCTGACATTGCGATTGAAGACGTGATTTTTTTTGAATAAATAGTTGATATTTAAACGTGTTATAATATTTTTGCAATAGACGCAAATAAAAAGTTTTTGTAGCTATTTTTGGCCTATAAAAGGAGAATTTACAGTATGTTTACCCCCCCCCGTATCATCTGAAAAATCCTTCTATATAGCTTATTTTATATCCGCAGAAATTGTTTTCCGCATTTCCGAAAAAATGGGAGACAATTTCTAAAAATGCTGTTATCTATTGTTATTCCAATAATGAACGAGGAAGGAAATATTGAACTCGTAACTGCAAAAATTATTGAGGTTATAGAAAAAATAAGTGATTATGAATACGAACTGATATTTGTTGACGATGGAAGTACAGATAATTCTTTACTGCTATTAAAAAAACTGCATGCTCATAATAAAAAAATAAAATATATATCTTTTTCAAGAAACTTCGGCCACCAAAATGCCCTAAAGGCCGGGCTCGACTACGCACAGGGCGATTGTGTTATTTCAATGGATGGCGACATGCAGCATCCGCCTGAATTAATTCCCGCTATGATCGCAAAATGGAGAAAAGATGGATATGATATTGTTTATACAGTACGTAAAGACGACCCAAAGTTAGGATATTTCAAAAAAATTTCATCGTACCTGTTTTATAAGTTCATGAACCTTTTTTCGGACATCAACATAGAACCGGGGAGCGCCGATTTCAGGCTATTAAATAAAACAGTTGTTCAAGTCATTAAGCAACTGCATGAAAATCCTCTTTTTTTCAGAGGAATTATCCCATGGGTTGGTTTTAAACAGTGCGCGATTGAATATGTACCCAACGAAAGGTTTTGGGGCGCTTCGAAATATTCATTAAAAAAGATGATGAACTTTGCTATTACAGGAATTTCAAGCTTCAGCATCAAACCCCTGATGCTCTCTGCCTATTGCGGCTTTTTTATCTCTCTAACCGCTTTTTGCTATGGGCTCTATGCGATCTTTACTAAAATATTTACCGATACAGTCATATCCGGTTGGACATCGACATTGGTAATTGTATCATTTATTGGGGGTATTCAATTGATAGTTATGGGAATCATCGGCATCTATCTTGGGAAACTCTTTATGGAATTTAAAGGAAGGCCTGAATATATAATCAGGGAGAAAAGTGATGAGTAAATATCTTTTTGCTATTTTGGCAACAGTAATAAATGCTGGCGCACAAATCTTATTAAAGAAGGCGAGTTTATTTTCCCATAGAGATAATTTTTTTTATCTTTATGTCTTTTATGCAGGATTGTTATACATTGTATCCTTTGTCCTGTATGCGATCGCATTGAAATACTTCCCTATAACAAAGCTAAGTCCTATAACAATGCTTGGTTCTATGATATTGATTGTGCTTGCTGGAATATTTCTATATAAAGAAGTTATAAATCTAAAATATGTCATTGGATTGCTTTTCGGAGTTATTTCAATAATTTTAATTGCCAAATGAAAATGTCGAGAGCGAAGATGGATGCCATTGAGCAGCAAAAAGATCATTTTAACAGTATTGCCTACCTCTATTATAGAGCACGGCAAGATGAAAAACATATATTAGTAAAAAAAACCATCTGGGATACTATTGATATTTCTGTGAAGAAAAAAGCAAAAGTTCTGGAAGCGATGTGTGGTT
>JAITPE010000285.1 GCA_031289575.1 Spirochaetia bacterium
CAGGACGCTTATGAATCGGCGTTAGATGACGCCAAAAACGGCAGGGCGAGCGTTTCCGTGAAAAAAATCATTGAGGAAAAGAGCATTATTCCATGCGCGGGCGGATTTGACGCAGAGAAGATAAAATCGGAAAAATACAACAAGCGTTTTTGCGCCGACAAAATAAGAACCTCGCGCGCACGCATAAGCGCCTTAGCAAAAAGTCACAAAGCGGCCGGCATTACACTAAAGGACTATCCGCTGCCAAGCGGACTTGCCGAAGCGGTGAGCGCCGCCGAAAAGTCATCATCGGTAATCATAGGGGCATGGACAATGACCGCCGATAATTTTGAGCAGACCGACCGGAAAGCGGTTCTTGTAATCGAACAGGCGCTTTCCAAAAGCCTATGGCGTCAACCCTCCGACGCGCCATTGCTCAACGAATACAAGATTTCCCTTGAACAGGAAAGCGTTACTCTGCGCCTTCCGGAACTCTGGAGCCATGATACAGGCAGGGCAGAAGGCTCTTTCAGAAATATTGATAATTCGGCGCGCATAAAACTCACAAGCATTCCGCTTGACGGCAAAGGACTTGATGAAATTTCCTGGCAGTGGATAAGCCGCGGAGGCGCCGAGCCTGTATCGGGCAAATGGGGAAAAAACGAATCCGGCGATTACTTCAACTGCGTAGCGAAAAAAGACAAAGATCGCGTAAAGGAATGCTATATCATCAAAAACGGAGACCGCGCGCTCATAATCGAGGGCGAAACAGACAAGGCCAAGTATAATTTTTTCGCCGGCAGATTCGAGACTGTTTTTAAATCAATAAGCGTGAGCAATTGATCAGTTGAGCGCCGCGGAGAATTTTTCTATGGCGCCCCAATTTCCCTGGATGGTCTTGTGTTTCAGGGATGACGAAATGAGCGACATGAAAGCATCTCTTGATATGGAGCGCCCGCCCATGCTGCTCAAATGCTTTGTGTAAACCTGACAGTCGATGCAGTCAAAGCCGAGCGATTGCAGTTTTACACAAAGCGTGATAAGCGCGGCCTTGGACGCGTTTGACACGTATGTAAACATGGATTCCCCAAAAAACATTCTGCCTATTGATACGCCGTAAAGGCCGCCCGCGAGCGCGCCCTTATGCCACACCTCAACGGAATGCGCACAACCCAAGCCGTGAAGTTCAATATAGGCATCCTCCATGTCGTCTGTTATCCATGTGCCGTCCTGCGCTTTTCTACGGCTGCGGCAGCCGCGGATAACATCACCAAACGCCTGGTCATAGGTTATGCTAAAAACGCTGCGGCGCAGAAGCTGTCTCATGCTTTTGGATATTTTTACTTCGCCCGGATAGAGGATAAACCTTGGGTCGGGAGACCACCACAGTATTGGGCTGCCCTCCGAGAACCATGGAAATATTCCCTGCCTGTAGGCGGCGATAAGGCGTTCAACAGAAAGGTCACCGCCGACCGCCAGTATTCCGTTAGGCTCCGCCAGTTCAACCGGCGGAAAAATTATTTCTTTCGGCAGATTGAATATCATTGAACTATCTTCACTATAATTTCACCGTTGAAAATATCGGCCACGGCTTTTCCGCCGTTTTGAAGTTCGCCGAACAAAACCTGATCAATGAAGAACGATTTAATTTTGTCCTGAACAAGCCTTCCGATTTCCCTTGCTCCGAACTGCGGCGAGTAGCCCTTCTCGGCTAAGTAGTCAAGGCACTCATTAGTGAGCTCAAGGCCTATATTTTTTTCGGCCAACTGATTCTTGAATTCGTTTACATTCTTGTTTACAATCTGAAGTATTATGTCTCTGTCGAGATTGTTGAATGTTACAACAGCGTCCAAGCGGTTGCGGAACTCGGGCGAAAAGAAATTTTCAATGGCCGATGATATTGCCTCTTGATTGATGATGCGTTCGCCGAAACCCATTTGCTGTTTACCAATCTCCCGCGCGCCGGCGTTCGATGTCATGATGATAACCACATTGCGGAAATCGGCCTTCTTTCCGGAATTATCCGTAAGAGTGGCGTAATCCATAACCTGAAGCAGCGTGTTGAATACATCCTGATGAGCTTTTTCTATTTCGTCCAAAAGAAGTACGGCGTGCGGCGTCTTCTTAATGGCTTCCGTAAGAAGGCCGCCCTCCTCGTAGCCGACGTATCCCGGAGGCGAGCCTATGAGCCTCGCCACGGTGTGTTTTTCCTGGTACTCGCTCATGTCAAAGCGGTGCAGCGCCACGCCCATGTACTGCGCAAGCTGCTTGGCCAATTCGGTTTTGCCTACCCCTGTAGGCCCGACAAAAAGGAATGACGCTATGGGCCGCTCGGGGCTGCCGAATCCGGCCCTTCCGCGTTTGATTGCCTCGGTGATTGTATTGACGGCCTCGCTCTGGCCGAATATCTGTTTTTTTATTTCGGCAGCCATATCCTTCAGCTTAGAATTCTCCGAGGCCGAAACAGTCTTTTCGGGGATACGCGCTATCTTCGCCACAATGCGCTCAACCTCGGGCGTGTCCACTGTAAAGACCTCGTCGTCGGAAGCGCTGTGTATGCGCGCAAACGCTCCGGCCTCATCTATCACGTCGATTGCCTTGTCGGGCAGGTGCCGGTCGTTTATATATTTTGCCGAAAGCTCAACGGTTGATTCTAAAGCGGCATCAGTATACTTTACCTTATGAAAAGTCTCATAGTGCCGCTGCAGTCCCTTGAGTATTTCCAGAGTCTCTTCATTGGAAGGCTCCGGGACATCTATCTTTTGGAAGCGGCGCGAGAGCGCGCGGTCCTTTTCAAAAAATTTTTTGTATTCCTCGTACGTTGTTGAGCCTATACATTTTACGCGCCCGCCCGAAAGAACCGGCTTGAGCATATTGGACGCGTCCATGGAACCGCCCGATACGGCGCCCGCTCCTACAACCGTGTGTATCTCATCGATAAAAAGTATGGCGTTATTTATTTTTTCAAGCTCGGCTATAACCCTCTTCATTCTGTCTTCAAAATCTCCGCGGAACCTTGTTCCCGCAATCATGGCGCCCATATCGAGCCTGTAGATTTTGCTTCCCTTGAGCGGGCCGGGAACCTTGTCCTCCGCTATAAG
>JAITPE010000297.1 GCA_031289575.1 Spirochaetia bacterium
CCGGGGTCAGAGGCCGCGGCAAAAAAATGGGCTGAAAGCCCGACGAGCATTAGCGTAGGGCAACGCCCTGCGCATCGAAAATGTTTGTATATCGTTTTAATCCCATAAATATCGTTCATCATATATGGTCGATATGTCCGCCTATGCGAATAGGATTACACTCCAATCCTTTACAAATGCCTCCGAGCCCATTTCTTGAGCCTATTTTCTTTCTCTTCCTTGTTTTCTGAGTCGGCCCCCCTAATTTTAATTTGCTACCCCGCAATAGGTATATAACACAAAAAGAAACTGCTTGACATAATCCGCGAAAAGTTAAAATGTCCTGAGTATCTGAATACAGAGAGGCGTGAATGCTGCGTTATATCATCAGAAATCTGCGTTTTTTCTTTAAAGATATATCCAAGAATATTCTTAAGGCGCTTTTTTCCAGCTTTGGAATCATCTTTCTTATAGCTTTTCTTGTTATCTACATATCCCTGCGCCAGTCGGTGAGCAGGTACATCGGCGATACCCTTTTCGGCAGCATGGACATCAACGAAATCATCATCCATCCTAAAACCGGAGGCGGCAGGGATGTCATTGTATCCGGTGAAAATACAATACGGCGCCCCACCGCCGCGCAGATCAGGGGCATGAAAGATTTTTCCAGCGTATACAGCCTCATAAAAATGGATCATGTAACGCGCATAGAAACATCGGTCGTGGGGCAGGATCAGACCATCCGCATTCCGCTTTACGGCATTGAACAGGGATTTTTCCAGAACAGAAATCCGCGCTGGGCATCGTTCACCAATAAGGTTCCGCTGCCCCTCGTGATTCCCAAATACAGCCTGCAGTTTCTCAACAGCTATCTTTCGCAGGAGGGCTTTCCGCAGTTTACCGAGTCCGCGCTTGTCGGGTATCCGGGCATGCTCAGTGTAAGCGTGAACAACAGCGAAGACAGCAGGGAGCGTTTTAAAACGCCGCTGGCGCTTCATTCGCTCTCCGACGCAATTGATTTTCCCGGAGTTGTTGTTCCAAGCGCTTTTATTATTAACTTCGCTAAAGTTCACAGAATGGACAGCGGAAAGCCTATTGAGGGTTATTCCTATGTCCGCATGTATGCAAAGGTTAAGGATGTAAAACAGCTTCCGCGCGTAACCGACACATTAAAAAAAATGGGGCTGCGCGTTGAATCGCAGAGCGATATATCCAAAAAAACCAACAAGGCCATGGCTGTGGTGGACGGCATCTTTCTTCTGCTCGGCGTAGTTGTGCTTGTGCTCACGGTTATATCTATTTTTAATTCATACTTGGTTATAGCATACGACAGCTCCTATGAGATTTCGCTTAAGCGCGTAATCGGCCTCTCGAAGCTGCGCGTTATTTTTTCATTTGTGTTTGAGGCCGCGCTCATAGGGGCTTTTCTTGGAGTCATAGGGTATTTTCTCGGCCATTATTTAATCGGATTGTTGGCGTCGCAAATCGCGGGCTGGATACCCGCGTTCAAGGAACTCATTATAACGAGGCCGGAAGAAAGCTATCTGCATTATGCCGTTCTTTTCTCAGTCGCGGTTTCGGCTTTTTCGGCCTTGATTCCGGCGGTATTCGCGTCCAATAAAAATCTCTTTAAAACAATGGCCCAGTAGGAGGATTAAATGGAACTGCTCAGGGTGAAAGACGTCAGCATGATATACGGCCATCGGGCTGTTCTGGATAATGTGTCGCTCAGTTTCGAGGAGGGAAAGATTATCGCCATTACAGGCCGGTCCGGGGCAGGCAAGAGTACGCTGCTTGGAATAATATCGGGCCTGCAAAAGCCGCATAAGGGTTCTGTTTACCATAAAGATAAGGATATTTTTAAGTGGATGGATTTCAAACGCGCCCGTTTTAGAAACAGGACAATGGGTTTTGTATTCCAGTTCTTTAATCTGTTTCCGGATATGACGGCTTACGATAACATACTCTATCCGGTTTCTCTGAACCGCAAGGCTCCATCGGGCATAAAAAAAGAGATAGAGGCGCTTGCCGAACTGCTCGGCATTACCGAAGCGCTCAAGCGGAATCCGGCTACGCTTTCGGGCGGGGAACGCCAGCGTGTCGCGATAGCACGGGCCGTTATCAATAATCCTTCCATTATTTTGGCCGATGAGCCCACAGGCAATTTGGACGAGGCTGCCACAAAGGGAATTATCGATCTCCTCATTACACTCAAGAAGGAAAGAGGACTCACCACGATAATCGCGACCCATGACGAAACTCTGGTAAAGAACGCCGATATAAATTATCACTTAGAAGACGGAAAAATCACCGTGTTGGAACGGGCCGCGAAAAAGCCCGCCGGTAAGGCTGTGAAGAAAAAACCTAACTCATCAGCCATGTAATGCCTTTGTAGAGATAGAAAACCCCCACAATTGAAATGGCTATGCTGAAGATTACTTTTGTAAAGCGTACCGGAAGAAACCTTGATACATAGGGGCCTATCTGCGCGCCTACGAAGGCTCCGGCAGCGGCAAACACAAAAATGTCAAGCCTTATAAGGCCGGCGTTGAGGTTGAGTATCGTGATGCACAAATCCGATGCCGCCTCGACAAAAATGGCTGTGGCGTTCGCTCTTCTTGTCGCCACGTTGAGCCCCTTCTCAAGCGTCGGCTGCATCATTTCGGCTACTCCGGTACCGGTTGTCGCGGAGAAGAATCCCGATACGGTGGGCAGCCATATTACCTTGTAGATATCCTCAATGGGAACATTTTTTCTGGTTCCGAAAACATTCTTTATAACGCTGTAAATTTGAATGCTTGCTATGGAAAGTACAACAATGCCCACAAGAATCTTGAGTATATTCTCGTTGATTACAACAAGCGCGTGGTTCCCTATAACGACGCCCGGAATGGCAAGCATTATCATTGTAAAGCCTATAGGAGATTCAACCATCTTGTACATCATATAGCGGATGGTCGCGCTCGATGTACCTATGGTTTCTGTGGCGATGCCTGTTGCGACAGAATTTACAACAGGTATCTGCAGCACCAAATTGTAGAACGGCTGAAAGAGAACCCCGCCGGAAAAACCGGAAGCGCTCGCGGTACCCGAAACGAATATAGCGAGCGGGAACATGAACCAATAGTGAAAATGAGTATCAATAAAATTCCATATGTCTGTCAATATTTCCATTACGGCAATCCTTTAAATTACTTCCTGATTAGCGTTAAAAGCCTCAAGAGCATGAAGAATTTCATCTTCGGAAACATCAGTTGCTATATTGTATGTCTTGTACATGCTTATAAAGGTCTCTAAGTTGGTGAGATCGCTGGTCATATCCTCCAGCAGATTGGCGCACGCGTTGATGTTTTTGAGAATTGTTTTAAAATCAGAGAGCTTCATTTTTTTGTTTTCAACTATTTCATCTGATTTAGTGTCCGGGAGCAGCTCAATAATAAGGTCGTTTATGTGCGTTACATTTTCTCTGTGGCGGCCTATATCCTGTTTCAACTGCTCAATCATATCAAGTATTTTGGCGTTCATGTCGTTTATGAGAGATGCGATTTGTCCTATTTCATCCTCGGTCATTACCGGCACCTTGACTGTGAGGTCGCCGTCCACTATTTTTTTTGTGGCGTCAACCATGCTGTCCATCGGTGAGACAATATCCTTGGCAAACATTACCAGGGAGCCGAATATACAGGATATAACAACAATAAGGAGTAGTATCATGCGGTTGCGCAGGGTAAATATCGGGTGAAAGAGTTTTTTGTAATCAAATTTGTTTTCGTCGATAGAATCAATCTTGCTGGTAAAGCCGGGATCTTTCGCGGTGATTTTATATTCCTCAATAATATTATACATTATATCGGTTTGTATATCTTTTGAGCTTATTTCGATGATTATTTCGGCGCTGACCGAGAGACACACCACCGAAACCAATATAAAATATAGGTATAGTTTTTTCCCTAATTGTGATGAGGTTGCCAACTCGCCAAAATTTATGCGCTTTAGTAACGGAAGTTTGCGCAATAAAGCGAATATTTTTTTACCAAGCATTATTTCTCCGAAATTATAGTTGCTTTTATAAACCTATCTAAAATAATGCGAGGCATTTGTAAACCATATTTTTATTTTGCTTATTTTGGAGATTATGTATATTGACTCTCACGCTCATTTTGATCTCGTGTGCAAGGAAGGCGGTTTTGCCGAAGATGAAGTTCTTGATTCTATGGCGGAGCGCCGTGTTTCCCGCGCTGTTCAAATATCTGTCGATGTTAGCAACTTTGAATGGTGCCGCGGCTTTGCCGCGCGCAATAGGCACAGAGGAATTTTTTTTACAACAGGAATTCATCCATCTTCGCAGATGGATGAATCGTGTCTTGATGCCATGAGTAAATA
>JAITPE010000076.1 GCA_031289575.1 Spirochaetia bacterium
ACGGTTGCTATGGGAAATATGTTTATGGGCCCTTTTTCTCCCTGCATTTTTACAAAGCGCACAAGGGCCTGGTTGTCGATGACCGGGTCGGTGTTCGGCATAGGACATATTGAGGTATAGCCTCCCTTTGCCGCGACAAAGGAACCGCCGAGTATTGTCTCAACATCTTCACGTCCCGGTTCCCTGAAATGTACATGCATATCAATGAGCCCCGGGGTTACAATACATCCGCCGGCGTCTATTACTCGGCGCCCATCTGCGGGTATGTTTTCCGCGATCTCGGCGATTGTATCATCCGCGACGCGCAAGTCGGCGAGACGGTCTGTTTTCGAGGCCGGATCAATAACGCGTCCGTTTTTTACAACTATATCCATCAGTCTTCTTTTATTTCCTTTTCGTCTCCGAGAACGGCCCCGCCGGCAAGCAGATAAAAGATCGCCATGCGCACGGCAACCCCGTTTGTCACCTGCTCGTTCATTATGAGGTTGGGGCTTTCCGCTACTTCGTTGCTCAGTTCGATTCCGCGGTTGACCGGCCCGGGATGCATTATGATTATATCGCTCTTGCAGCGGGCAAGGCGCTCTTCGGTAAGGGCGAATTGCCGGTGATATTCCCGTATGGACGGGAAAAACGCGCCCTGCTGCCTTTCCTTTTGGACTCGAAGCATATTTATAACATCAAGCTGCGGCAAAATATCGTCCAAGCTGTACGATATTTTAACGCCGTAGATGTAAAACTCATCGGGTACAAGTGTCGGCGGGCCAACAAGGGTAATATCGGCCCCAAGGCGTTTGAATATTTCGATGTCCGAGCGGGCGACCCTTGAATGAAGAATGTCGCCGACTATCGCTATGCGCAGCCCCTTAAGGCTTTCTTTTTTTTCCAGAATGGAATAGGCGTCGAGCAGCGCCTGTGTCGGGTGGGCATGAAAGCCGTCGCCCGCGTTTATGACAGATGCCTTGATGTTGCGGGATAAAAAATGCGGCGCTAAAGACGCCGCATGCCGTATTACAATATAATCGGCCTTCATGGCCTCTAAGGTGTGAACCGTATCAATCAGGGATTCACCCTTTACCACGCTGGACGTTGATACCGCGACATTGATCAAGTCCGATGAAAGCCTTTTGGCGGCCAGCTCGAAGCTCAGCCGGGTTCTGGTAGATGGTTCATAGAACAGAGTACAGACTGTTTTGCCGCGGAGCACCGGAACGCTTTTGACCGAACGAGTAAAGACTTCTTTAAAATATTTGGCGTTCCGGCAAATCAGGTCGATTTCTTCGGTGGTCAAAGACTCAATGTCAAGAAGATCTTTTCTGTTCAGTGAAGTCATGGCTGTATTTGGAGGATACGCGCAAAAATTGTCAATCCATATTTTATATAAATAGCAGCTATTTTCCTTGACGAACAAGCGTTATTAATCCCTGATTGAGAACAATTAATGCTTAATTTTTTTACTTTGTTTGCCGAAGCATATTGTAGCGAAGTGCAGATTTTTTCTTTAATGAACAAGGAGTTATCAATGAAAAGGATTGGCAAATTAGCTTCGTTATCGATTATTGGGGTGATGATCCTTTTTCTCGGTAATGGGAGAATAGATTTAAACGCTCAAGACCAGCAGAATAAGGAACCGCAAGACGGCCTTATTATAGATTGGCTGAGTGATTTTGAATCCTGCGAAGATTGGAGAGCCTTATCTACATCGCCTCTTGGCGATACGAAAGCCAGAAAGGTTGCGGGGAAACCGCGGCCCATTAACACCGAAGGTAAACCGGTTAACGAAACCGGAGAGCCGGGAGAATTCGCGGAGCAGGCATCCGACGAAAATGGATTTACCCACGAAAACAAATACGTTCTTGGGGTTAAAACATATTTCTATGACCGCGGTTTCGACAGAGTAGAGGCTTCCCCGCCTAATGAGTACATTATAAGGGGAAGGGCTAAAGAAATCAAAGTATGGGCTCTCGGAAGAAAATTCAGACATACTCTTTTTGTAAAACTGAGAGACTATCGGGGCGACATCCACAAGCTTAAGATAGGCCGTCTTGATTTTTGGGGCTGGCAGGAAATGTCGGTAATAATTCCAGGCTGGCTTCCACAGTCGTCTTCTTATGCTATGCTTGACAAAAATCTGCATTTTGTCTCCTTTTTTGTTGAGTGCGATAAATTTGAGGTTCCGGGAACTTTCTATTTCTATTTGGACCAGTTCAGGGTCATAACGGATCTCTCTGAGTTTACCGGCGATGAAACTATCAGAGACAACTGGTAAAATATAATACGGATGGAGGCTATTAATATGAAACAATATAAAAAATCAGCGCCCATGGCTTTAATCTCCGCTGTTGTAATTGTTTTTGGAATGACGGCGAAGCAGGCCGATTCCAGAGTTATGACGAATGTTGCTCCTGATTTGAGCGGCGAGGAGCTAAGGGCAGTTGTTGTTGAAGACTTCGAGACGAGTCAAATTACGACAGAGATCAACGGTGACGGATGGTACGCGGAGACTAATCCCAAAAAGTACGAAAAGGCCGAAACAGAGGCGAAGCTGAAACGCAAAGACCCTGTTTTGACTCTTGAAATGAAATTCATTCCCGGCGGGCCGAATGATCTCATGCCCGAGGAATGGTCGGTAACAGATAAAGGGAAAACCAAAGAAAAAGTTCTGGGAGTAAAATTCAAGTTCCGCTACCCAGGCCCTAATGTTGTCAATTTGCTTGTTCCCAAGGAAGTAGACTGGAAAAACAAGAAACCGTATTTGCGCATGAACTACGCAACCGGAAAAGAGGAGCAGGAGAGGGGACTTCAGCTTCCTGGCAAGGCCAAGGCCATTTCTCTCTGGGTTCATGGACGAGGCAACCCGTACGAACTCGAGGCGTGGATTGAGGATTACAGGGGAGATACTCACATCCTCAGGTTTGGGTCGGTCGACTTTGTGGGCTGGCGTCCTATGAAGGCCTATATACCTGCGAATATTCCTCAGACATCTGAGTCCTATCCGCAGATTAGGGCCAGCAGAATAACCAGGCTGGTTCTAAGGGCGCAGACCAATCATCATTATGAGGAACTGATAACAGATACATATTTCTTCTTTGACCAAATAAAGTGCCTGACGGATACCTATGAGGTTAATTTTGACGGACAGGATTTGCATGATCTCTTTGACGGCAATGAAAAGAAATAAGTTTGTAACTAAGCGCGTGAAAAGTACTCATATGTATTAGATTGCTTTTTGTAACATTTTTCAATATCGCCTCCTGGAAATACCCATTTATGCTGATGGGTATTTTCTGTTATAAAAGCATGTTTTTTTTCGCTGCCATTGGCAGTCATAGAACCGTTAGCGGAGGTAATATATGTCTCAAGAAAAAGCTTTGTCTAAACTTGAATCATTGTTTAAAGAAGAACAGTGGGGACGTATTGAACCTAAAGATGTCGGAACATCCAAATTTAAAATTTTGGATGACCTCTTTAATTTGCTGGTTTCTGAGGGAATGATTGATGATGCTGTAGAATACTGCAGGGAGCATCTTCAAAAGCGCGATGATTCCATAACAGCCGCGTATCTTCTCGGCCTTGCGGGCTATCACAGGGGAAATATAGAGGATTCGATTGAGCTTCGCAGGCTGATTGATGTTTTTATTGCCAACCAGAAATGGGCGGTTGTCGAAATTCTCTCCGAAAAAGTGCTGGAATACGGAGAGGACAGCGCTGTTTTGAGGGCGCTTGCGGTAAGCCTTGAACGACTTGGGCGTTCAAAGGAGGCTGTTCCGGTATTGGAGAATCTGCTTAAAATAAACAGATTCGATACCGAGGTGGCCAAAAAATTAGCAATGGCTCTTGTGGACAAGTTTCCCGAAAAAAGCGTTTACTACATGAAGCTCGCCATAGAAGGCTTTATAAAAAAAAAGGAATACGACAGTATTCCGTCTCTCTGGGGCAAGTTTGTCCAGCTCGCCTGGCAGGATTCTACTTTCTTTGAGCGCGTGGAACGCATGCTTGTTGACGGCAAGCAGCAGGAACTTGCGGCGTCTCTTTTAAAAACTCTTTTTAACAAATACCGCGAAGCCGAGAACATAGATGTTTCCATTGAGCTTCTCAAAAAAATACTGCTCTACAAGAACGATGATGCCCAAATGCGGCGTGACCTTGTTAAACTGTATAAAGACAAATACGGCAGTCACTCACAGTTTGAGCAGTTTATCAAGCTGTCCAAGCTGAACAATTTCAAGACCCATATAAAGTTTGCCATACAGGATTTTGAGAATTACATTATATTTGAAGTGGACAACTATGCGTTCCATAACTCGTGGAAAACCGGAAAAATTAAATCCATAGACAGCGAGTTTGTCGTAGTAGACTTTAAAAATAAAGAAGAACATCAGATGTCCATAAAAATGGCCCTGCAATCGCTTGCCCCTATTCAAAGCGATCATTTGTACGCGCTTGAGTATGAGGATCCCGATGAGCTAAAAAAGATATTTGCGCAGGATTTCATCGGCTTCTTTGAAATCCTCATCAAATCATACGGCGGGAAGATACATCTGTCGGATATAAAGCACGAGCTTATTTCCAAATATATTGATGAAAAAAGCTGGGCTAAGTGGTGGAACAGAGCGAGAACCCAAATTAAAAAGAGTCCGCTTTTCGGCGTAAGCGAAAAGAAAAAAGACTTTATTTTCATGAGGGAAAAAACGGTTACCTATGTTGATGAACTTTTGGATAAATTTTCCAGAACCGATTCGTTCAGCGCTAAATTGGATATCGCGGTTGAGTTTTCCAATAATATTGACAACAGGGATGGTTCTCCGGTTGCCCATTTTTTTGCGGATTATTTTGTGGATGAAACAAAGGGAACCTCAAACACAAGGCTTATTCTTTCTTATTTGATTCTCAAAGATCTTGTGCGGCTGTTCGGCCAATCAAAGGTGAATTTGGACTCAATACGCGAGAAGGTTATAGGTTTTATTAAAACGGCCGACGAGCTGCCTTTGGTATCCATGAAGATAAGCTCTTACGATTACAAAAAAGATTTTGTGAATCTTATAGAGGAGTCGCGCGATGACTGGCCGCGTATTTTGCCGGAGCTGCTGTTCGAAACTCCTGTAAGAATCCACAGGTATATTTTTAATACTCTGCTTAGAACGCACGCCTATAATGAAATAAATAATTTTATAGACAGGGCAATAACTGGAGCGAGGCAGTTTCCAGAAATATTTCTTTGGGCGGCAAAGAATATCTTTAACCGCTTATGGGATTATGACTGGCTTGATTATTCCAAAGAGAACCTGAACGTGAACTTTTTTAGGCTGATGAATGA
>JAITPE010000085.1 GCA_031289575.1 Spirochaetia bacterium
AAAAAATCTCCACCACAACCTTCCGGCTGCCCCAATGGAGATCCTGACACTTTACCTTCCGGCAATTAACCTTATCGGTAGTTATCAAAAATTATTACGCTAATCCCTCAGCGCACTAACCATCTATTTTATTCCACCCATACTGTCAATAGAATTTATAAAAAAATTCCATTTTTTTTAGAAAAAAAAGTCTGCGCCTTACGCCTCATTCGCACTCTGTCTCGCACTCTCTCTAACATTCTTCGCCGGCTTGCAGCGACGACAATGATAGCTGAATTCACTGAGGTTACACTTCCAGCAGACCATGGCGAACTCATAATAACAAATGCAAGTGCCATTGAAGGTAAATATGTTCTGCCCAGTGCTGACCTAGCCGGGAAGTCGGGCTATGTTAGTGTGAGCGACGTATGGCTTGAGGGCTATAGTGAGATAATAGAGCTCGTTTGGGGAACATCCTTTAAATTAAAATGTGGTTTTTGCGGAAAGAAATCCTCAGAGATAATTTTTTAGTTGACAGTCCTTTTTTTACTTTATCAGATAGTCTGCATGCTCCCGTAGCTCAGGTGGATAGAGCAGTGGTTTCCTAAACCATGTGCCGGAGGTTCGAGTCCCCCCGGGAGCGCATAAGACGGCGTTAGCCGTCATTTTTATAAGAGACCAGCATGAAAGAAAAATTAGACAGACTCTATCAGCGTTTTCAACTGCTCGAAAAGGAAATGAGCGATCCGTCTGTTATTTCAAATCAGACCAGATTCAAGGAACTCAGCAGGGAACATGCTCAGTTAATGCCTGTGGTTCAAAATTACGAAAAATATCAATCTCTTTTAAAAGAGCAGTCTGATTCCGAAGAACTTTTGTCTGCCGAAACAGATGATGATATGAAACGAATGCTTTTCGATGAAATTGAGAACCTGAAAGAGAAGGTTGAAAAACTAAAACAGGAACTTGTCATTCAACTTCTTCCAAAAGACCCCAACGACGGCAAAGACATAATCATGGAAATCCGCGCCGGAACCGGAGGCGAGGAGGCCGCCCTTTTTGCCGGCGATCTTTTCCGAATGTACACAAGGTTTATCGATAAAAAGGGCTGGAAAATGGAATACATTGACGGCAGTGAAACCGAGATCGGCGGGTTCAAGGAGGTTGTATTTTCTGTTCGCAGTTCTGTGGCCTACGAAAACCTTAAGCTTGAATCGGGCGGCCACAGGGTGCAGCGCGTTCCTACAACAGAATCGGGCGGGCGCATACACACATCGGCCGTAACTGTAGCCGTTATGCCCGAAGCGGAAGAGACCGATATTGCAATAGACCCGAATGATATACGCGTTGATGTTTACCGCTCAACAGGGCATGGAGGCCAGTCGGTTAATACCACGGACTCGGCTGTGCGCATTACCCATATACCAACAGGCATGGTTGTCACATGCCAGGATGAAAAGTCCCAGCTTAAAAACAAGTCCAAGGCCATGAGGGTTCTCCGCGCCCGCTTATACGAAAAGGAACAGGATGAGCGGCGGAAAGAGGAATCGGAGCTGCGGAAATCGCAGATCGGTTCCGGAGACCGGAGTGACCGCATACGTACATATAATTATCCACAGTCAAGGGTCACCGACCACCGTATAGGCCTTACCCTTTATTCTTTAGAGAGCTTTCTTGAGGGAGAGATGGATGAAATAATCGATGCCTTGAGGAAAAGCGAGGTTGAGGAAATGCTCAAAAGGCTTTACCGGTAAACGGATGTAAGCATGGCGCGCCTTGTTAAGTCTCCGCCGAAAAGCATTCTTTTTATTCAACTGCCCCTTTTGGATCACACATTCGGATATGTTCAGGGCAACTTTCCGTATGCCGGCGGCGCCATGATGGCCTATATACACGCTCACATTGGACATGATATAAAAATGGAACTCCTGCCGTACATGCTTGCAAACTTTGCCTCCGACATGCTCATACTGCGTTACATCAAAAACAGCCGGCCGGATATCATTGCCTTTACATCGTACCTTTGGAATCTGGAAAGAAATCTGCGTTTGGCCGCCGCTGTAAGGAGCGAGGCGGCGCCCGGTGCGCTCATAGTCATGGGCGGCCCTGAAATAGCGGAAGGCTCGGCCGCCTTTCACGCGCGCCATGACTATATTGATTTTTTTGTGTCGGGAGAGGGCGAGTGGTTTTTTTCGCATTACCTCCGGGGCCGAAACCTTGAGCCCTTTAGCCGGACAATAAACGGCAATCTTTTAATTACCCAGAGCGAGAGCGCGCTTATTCCGGCCGGCTCTATTGCGGAACCGTTTACGCTGGGCTTTATAGAACCGATGAGCGATTCCTCAATCTTTTTGGAAATGACCCGCGGCTGCCCGTACCGCTGTTCATACTGCTATTATTCAAAGAACTGTTTGTTTGTAAGGGAGATGCCGTTTGATAATCTACTCAAGGCGCTGGAAGATAAACGGCTCTCCGAGATATATATACTCTCTCCGACATTTGACCGCAGCGCCGATTTTACACAAAAACTTAAAGCGCTTGAGTCAAGAAACACCGGAGTTTCGCTTCACACCGAAATGCGCTCCGACAGGATTGACGCAAAAACCGCGTTCTCGCTCAAGCGGGCAGGCTTTAACAGCATGGAGGTTGGACTGCAAACCCTTAATGAGGATGTGCTGAAAAAAATCCGCAGGGGCTCAGACCCGCAGGCCGAACTTCGCGGAATGCTCTTTATGCGCGATGCCGGAATTGATTTAAAAATAGGAATAATCCCCGGACTGCCCGGCGAATCACCCGAAACATTTGAAAAAAGTATCAACACTCTTGTAGAGCTTGGCTTCGCGCAGAATATTGAGCTTTATCCTTTGATGATTCTTCCCGGAACAAGAATCCGCGAGGAGGCGGATCTGCTGCGGGTATCTTATCAAAAAGAACCGCCGTACTATTACCTTGACGGCTGGGGAACAAATCAGGATGATATAAGAAAGCTCACCGTAAACCTTGAGCTCGATTCCGGTTTCGGCCAGGAGATTGCCTCATTGCCCGATTTTTGTCTGCCCGAAAGCGGGGAGCTTGTAAAGAGCATTTATTTTGACGGCAGACTTCCCGCCTCGTGGGCGGCGGAAAAATACCTTGAGTACATTGAAAGCGCCTGTTTTGATTTTCACATAAC
>JAITPE010000178.1 GCA_031289575.1 Spirochaetia bacterium
GAAAATGAACAATTTGATAAATAGTAGAATTTTAAAACTTGCTGCTGTAATTTGCCTGCTCGTTTTTGCAAGGGGCGTTTATGCTCAAACAAGAAATTTTTATAATATAGATACTCCTACAGCTTTCACAGCCGATAAGGGCGCCTATGATGTATCGCTTCTCTTGTACGATATGGGCGGCGTTGAGTTTAAGGCGCTTGTAGGGCTTGCCTCGTTTATTCACCTTGGCGTTTCATGGGATGTGCAGAATGCCATAGGCAAAGAAAATATGATGCCCAATATACCCGGAGTGATCGGCAGAATAAAATTTACCGACGGCTGGGAAAGCTGGCCTATATCAATCGCCGCGGGCTACGATTCTTTTTTTATGGGCTGGAACGGGCTCTATACCAAGTCGCAAAACCGGCATAATAGAGTAATTTTCGGCCCGCATCTTATTGTCACAAAGCCGATATATCTCTTTGACGACGAGCAGTATATAAGCGCCGGTGTGCGCACGCCTACGCAGCCCGATTATGTGCCCAATGATACATCGTACTATTTATCCGTTGATTTTCCGCTCAACTCCGCGTTTAGGCTCAAGGGAGAACTGGAACGGGTTTTCTGGAATTTCAGAAAACCCGATGAATGGCTGTATAATCTGGGCGTGCGCTATACGCATATGCAGCAGTTTGCCATAGAGTTCGACTTTTTGTTCAGCGCCCATGAGAGGTGCAACCGGGTAATCCGCATAGAGTACTATGATCATTTTTAGAATATTTACTATTGCCTTTATTGCCGCCTCTGTACTCTACGGCTCTGTGTCTTATCCGCGCAGCGGGGCGTGCTCAATAAAGATAGTCAACAGCGCCGGCAAAAGCGTCAACATCAGCGCCGAGACAGCCGATACCGAAGTGAAGCGGAGCGCCGGACTCATGTACCGGCGAATCCTCGGCGACAATGAGGGAATGCTCTTTGTTTTTGAAACAGCGGAACACCGTCAGTTTTGGATGAAGAACACCTACATCCCTTTGAGCATAGCCTACATAGGAAAAGACAGAATAATAACCGAAATATACGATATGAAGCCGTTGGATGAAAGAATTACCTATTCTCAAAAACCGGCCATGTACGCATTGGAGATGAAACAGGGCTGGTTTGCCCGCAGCAATATTACCGCAGGATGCAGATTGGAATTAGATGGATGCCTCGGTAAATAGAATAAAATCCTCGGAAGACGAAAAAAGCCTGATCATAGGAATCCGCTTTGCGGAGAACAGCGCGGAAAGCGTTGACTATTCCCTTAAGGAACTTGAGCTGCTTGTTAAAACAGCCGGCGGCGGGGTATGCGATTCTCTTGTCATAAAAAGGGACAGAATCGATCCCGCCATTATAATCGGGAAGGGATATATTGACATCATAGGACAGATTATAGAGGAGAAAAAACTCACTCTGGTAGTCTTTGACCTCAACAATATACGTCCGGCGCAAATACGCAATCTTGAACAGATGCTGAAGTGCCGCGTTGTGGGACGAACCGAAATCATACTCGACATCTTCGCAAAAAGGGCGCGCAGCGCCGAATCTCAAATACAGGTTGAACTGGCTCAATTGAAGTACATCCTGCCCAGGCTCAAGGGCTTAGGCGGCGTCCTCTCCCGCCTTGGAGGAGGAATAGGAACCCGCGGGCCCGGCGAAAAAATGCTCGAAACCGACCGAAGGCATATACTCAACAGAATTCACGCCCTGAGCGTAAAACTGAAAAAACAGCAATCCCACAGAAACAGAATAAGAAACGGCCGCAGCGGCGAATTTACCGGAGCCGTTGTCGGATACACAAACGCCGGCAAGTCGACCCTCGTGAATATTCTCGCGAGGGACGACCTCTTTGTGGAGGATATGCTCTTTGCCACCCTTGATTCATACACCAGATCCGTTCATCTTTCTTATGGTGAAAAGACCCTTTTAACCGATACTGTAGGCTTCATAAGAAATCTTCCCTCGCATCTCGTTGAATCATTCCGTTCTACGCTGGAGGATATCCGCAACGCGGCTTACATCATACATGTTGTTGACATAAGCGCGCCCGATATTGAAACCAACATTAAAACCGTTGAGGATGAACTCGCGTCGATTGACTGCGCCGAAAAAGACACAATACTTTTTTTCAACAAAAAAGACCTTCTTGACGCCGGACACAGGGAAAATATGATTGTTAACAAATACCCTGATGCTGTAATAGGCTCTGCGCGTGAGGGCGCGGGAATCGACGCTCTGAAAGATAGGATTCTCGGCCTAAAGAGGGCGGAACTCCCAGGCGCAAACAACAACAGCGCATACTATAATTAAAAAAGGTAATACCATGATCGACAAAGCCATTAGTTTACTGTTCGGAACCAAGCACGAACGCGACATAAAAAAGATACGTCCGTTAGTTGCTATGATCAATTCTCTTGAGGCGCCGACAAAGGCTCTTTCGGATGAACAGATGAGGGCTAAGACTTTTGAATTTAAAGAGAGAATAAAAAATGGGGAGAGCCTTGACAGCGTTCTGCCCGAGGCCTTTGCGCTTGTGAGAGAGGCATCTGACAGAACGCTTGGAATGCGCCATTTTGATGTGCAGCTTATGGGCGGCATTGTTCTTCACAACGGAAAGATCGCCGAAATGAAAACAGGAGAGGGCAAGACTCTTGTGGCTACTCTTCCGGTTTATCTCAACGCGTTGTCCGGAGACGGGGCGCATGTTGTTACTGTAAACGATTACTTGGCAAAGAGGGACTCTGAATGGATGGGCGCTGTTTATAAATTCCTGGGACTCACTGTAGGCGTTATAGTTCACGGATTGAGCCCGATGCAGCGTCAGGGCGCCTACGCCTGCGATATTACATACGGCACCAACAATGAGTTCGGATTCGATTACCTGCGCGACAACATGGTTGAGCATAGAAGCCTGAGGGTGCAGCGCAGCCGCAACTTTTGCATTGTGGATGAGGTTGACTCGATCCTCATAGACGAGGCGAGAACTCCGCTTATAATTTCCGGTTCAACCGAGGAATCCACAAAAAAGTATTACCAAATAAACAAGGTCATAATCAGTCTTGGCGCCGATGACTATGAGGTAAACGAGAAGGACCGCCACGCCTCTCTCACCGATGCCGGAGTAAAGCATGTTGAGAAGCTGCTCAATATCGACAATCTCTATGACAGCAAGAACATAGAGATTGTTCATCATGTCAACCAGGCGTTAAAGGCTCACACTCTGTTTCAGAAGGATGTCGATTATACCGTAAAGGAGGGCGAGGTACTTATAGTCGACGAATTCACCGGGCGCCTTATGCCCGGCCGCAGATTTTCGGACGGGCTTCATCAGGCTCTTGAAGCTAAAGAGAACGTAACAATCGCGCGCGAAAGCCAAACCCTTGCCACGATTACCTTCCAGAACTTTTTTAGAATGTACAAGAAACTTTCGGGCATGACTGGAACAGCCGACACCGAGGCTATGGAATTTAACAAGATATATAGATTGGATGTTGTGGTCGTTCCCACCAATCAGCCTATGATACGGGAAGACAACCCGGACAAGATATACAGAACCGAGCGCGAAAAATACAACGCCATAGCTTCCGAGATCATGGAACTCAGCGCCAAAAAACAGCCGATCCTTGTAGGAACAATCTCAATAGAAAACTCCGAAAAGCTTTCGCTGATGTTGAAGAGCAAGGGCATCATTCACAATGTCCTCAACGCAAAGTACCATGAACGCGAAGCGCAGATTGTTGCCGAGGCCGGAAAGCCGGCCGGGGTAACAATTGCCACAAACATGGCCGGCCGCGGAACCGATATTGTGCTCGGAGGCCGGCGCGACTTCATGGACGAGTTGGATGAGTATGTTCCGGTGCGGCCGGATGACGAATGGAACGCGTTCAAGTCCGCTGTTCTTTCATCGAACTTCGGCATGGCCGACGGCCTTGCCGATTTGCTCAACGGACAGGACAAGGCGAAGGCAAAGGCCATTGCCCGCAAGGGCGCCGAATGGTTCACCAACCACGAGACTGTTGTCGCGGCAGGCGGCCTGCATATTCTGGGCACCGAAAGGCATGAGGCCAGGCGCATAGACAATCAGTTGAGGGGGCGCTCCGGACGCCAAGGCGATCCTGGCTCCTCAAGGTTTTATCTTTCTTTGGAAGATAATCTGATGCGCCTCTTCGCGTCCGACAGGCTTTCCAATATTATGCACAAGCTGGGCATGGAGGAGGACCAAGAAATCGAGAGCCGCATGGTAAGCAAAGCGATAGCCGGCGCGCAAAAACGCGTAGAGGGACGCAACTTTGAAATAAGAAAACACCTGCTCGAGTACGACGACGTCATGAACCAGCAGAG
>JAITPE010000179.1 GCA_031289575.1 Spirochaetia bacterium
TCAAAAAATTTATTCAGGGAAAAAATAGGGAAAATGAAAATAATCAATATCATTGGTTTCTTGATAATAGCTTTATTGGTTTTTGGGTGTCAACAACAACGCCATCCCGCCGAGTCTGAAATGGTTTTTGTAAAAGGAGGAGATTTCTGGATGGGCTGTTCGCAGGAACAAGTCGATTGCGATGTCGATGAAGCGCCGTTGCATAAGGTAACGGTAAGCGGCTTCTACATCGCGAAACATGAAGTAACACAAGCGCAATGGCAGCAGATAATGGGTACAACGGTAAGCCAGCAAAAGGATAAGGTGAAAGCAAGTCTGCCGTTATCAGGCGAAGGCGACAACTATCCAATGTATTATATAAATTGGGAAGAAGCTCAGGAGTTCATTACCCGCCTTAATGCTCTAACCGGAAAGCAATACCGGCTGCCGACAGAAGCTGAATGGGAATACGCGGCGCGCGGCGGCGATCAAAGCAAGGGTTACATATTTAGCGGCAGCAATTTTGTTGAAAGTGCGGCATGGTTTAAAGACAATTCGGGAAACATAACACACCCTGTCGGAACAAAGGAACCTAATGAGTTGGGTATTTACGACATGAGCGGCAATGTATGGGAATGGTGTTATGATTGGTATGGAGCATATCCCGCACCTGCTCAACACGATCCTGTCGGCGCTTCTTCCGGTTCCCGCCGTGTGAATCGGGGCGGCGGCTGGAACTACAATTCGCATTTCTGCCGAGCGGCTGACCGCGACTTCAATGTGCCCAGTGATCGCCGTGGAAATCTTGGCTTCCGTTTGGCCTGCAGTTCAAAATAGCCTGTCGCCTGCCTGCCGCAAGCGTTTTTGTTTTTTTTGGCCTTTGTAGGGGCGGCGGTCGCCCTCTGGTATGCCGGCCCGCCTTATTTTTCTGTCAGCGTTACCGAGCCGTCCCAGTCTTCAGGCGGCGGATTCCGCAGGTATTCCCTGCTGCGATCTAAGTAGAGATTGGCGAGGAAGTCATGGGGATCGGCCTCCACCGCTTTTTCGAAGTACTCAATAGAAGCCTTCCATTCTTTCATATAGTGGAGCCTGATTCCGTTATTGTAATCATTGAGAAGCTCGCGTTTAATCAAGAGTTCGGGCACTATAGGGAGATCGGATTTTTTTCCGTCCCGAAATATTGCCTCTTCTCCCTCAAAGCCGGTATAAACCGCGTATATTTCCACTGGTTCATCCTTGCCCTTTACGCGCGCGTTATCGATCTTGCGGAAGATGAAGTTATCTCTGGCAGCGTTGTACATGTCGCTTGAAACAATAAGAGGATGCTGATACATTTTGGATGTTCCCTCAAGCCTTGATGCCAGATTCACAGTGTTGCCGATCAATGTGTAATCGATCTTGTTTTCAAAACCGATGTTCCCCACAATACATTCGCCGCAATTGATGCCTATGCCTATCCGCAGTCCGCTGTCGGGCAGGTTTATGGCCGAAGTGTCAACCGTCTTCAGCGCCGCAAGCATTCTTACCGCTGCGCGGATCGCGCTCTGCGGCGCGTTCTCTATGGTTTTGGAGACGCCGAAAACCGCCATGATTGCGTCGCCTATGAATTTATCAATGTGCCCCATCTCTGAAATTATTTCGGTTCCCATTGCCGCGAAAATGTTGTTGAGGAATGATACTACCTCCTGTGCGCCGGTTTTTTCTGTTATCTTGGTAAAATTGCGGATATCAGAAAACAGTACCGTTACATTGCGCGTCTCGCTCTGGGTTACTGTTCCGGATGATGATTTACGAATGATCTCATCCATTACATCCTCGGGCACATAGCGCGCAAAGGCTGTGCGGGTTCTCTTCTGGAGCTCATCCATCTCCCGTATGTAAAGCGCGTTGGCAATAATCGGCGCGGCCGCGGCAAGGAACACATTCAGGTTTTCAAGAATGCCGGGCGTAAAGTAGTCCCTTATTGAGTTGCCGATATGCATCGAGGCAAACTGTTTTCCGGCGTTGTGCAGGGGAACAACTATATATGATTCTATTTGTTTATCCTTGCTGCCCGGCTGGAAAAAATCCTTGGCGCTTTTCACGGCCGTTTGGGAATCCGGAAACATTGCGCCGAAATCGGTTTTGCAAATGCTGTTGAAATCATCAATAACAGTGCGGCTGTAGCCGGAAAAATTTGCCGTATACACATAGAGAGCGCCGCCCTGAATCATTACAGATACAATTTCTGTTTCCACGACATTTCGAAGAAGCTCCAGGACGCTCTGCACAATTTCCTCCATGGAGTTCATCCTGCTTGAGAGTTCGGCCAGCATGCCCACGATTGTTGTCTGGAATAGCTTATTGTCCAAGAGATTGTTTACCATCTCTATAATAGCGTTATCGTTGATGCGCTTGCCCTCGCGCTCAATGCCCGCAAAATCAATCTCCGCGCAGCCGCCGAGAAGATGTATAATAGAGTCACGAAGTTTGCTGAAGTTCTCCGGTGATTTTTCAATATAGAAGTCGGCCCCCGCGCTCTCTCCCCAGAATCTGTCCTTTGTTTCTTTGAGCGATGTGAACATGATGACCGGTATGTCCTTTGTGCTCTTGCGCGATTTAAGCAGGCGCGTTGCCTGGTAGCCTTTGAAAATGGGCATTTCAATATCGGTGATGATTAGGTGGGGCATAAAGCTGTAAGCCAGCTTTATGCCCTCGAAGCCGTTTTCGGCCCTCAGAGTCTTGTAGCCCGATTCGGCAAGAAATTCCAGCAGCACATCGGCGAAGATGTCCGAATCTTCCATAAGCAATATGCGTTTTTCATTATTTTGCGTTTCGGTATTACTCATTGGCCTCTCCGATCAATTCCTGTACGGCTGTAAGCAGATTGTGATTGTTGAAAGAATTTTTAATAATATAGCGTGACGCGCCAAGCATGGCGGCGCGTCTTTGGTCTTCCTCACTTTCTCTGGAAGAAATAACGATGATCGGTATATTGGACAGCTCGTCGTTTTTGCGTATATTTTCTGTGAGCATAAAGCCGTCCATCTGCGGCATGTTGAGGTCTGTGCAAATAAGGTCGTAGCGGTTTGTCTTTGCCGCGGAAAATGCCTCAGCCCCGTCCGCGGCTGTATCAACCTTGTAGCCCTCGGAGCGGAGAATCTCGCTTTCTATTTCTCTTGTGGGAAGAGAATCATCCACCACAAGAATAGACTTGCGCATTTTTTTGTTTTCTAAGTCGCGCTTCTTCATGTCGATGCCCTTGATGCGTTTTGCCATTTTAATAATCGAGGGCATGTGAAGCGCCGGAATCATTTCATAGTCTTCGCTTAGAACCATGCCCGAAAAAACTGGCATGGTTTCCATGAACGCCGGCATGGGCTTTAAGATTACGCTGCGCATGCTGTCTACGCTGTCGGTAACAAGGGCGATTACATCATCGTACGCGTGAATAATGATGACGAAGATCATGCCGCTTGGCGGCCTTATGTCTTTGTTCTTGATCCTGAGTATTTGCTCAAGGTAGTACAGTTTTATGATGCGGTCTTGATAGCGGATCTCCGGCCGGTCTATTACTGTAATAATATCATCGCGGTTTATGAGAAGTACATTGTCTACAAAGTTTGCCGGAATAATGAACTTCATGTCCCCGGCCGAAACCGGAAAGCCTGTGATTGCTGTAATAGAAATGGGAAGCAGAATGGTAAAGCTTGTGCCCTGTCCGTACGCCGTGTTCACAAGAATCGTTCCCTTCAGCTGCTCTATATTGCTGCGCACGGCGTCCATGCCTACGCCGCGTCCCGAAATATTGCTGACCGTTCCGGATGTGGAAAATCCGCTCTGAAAGATTATATTGACCAACTCTTCTTTGGAAAGAGCTGCCGCGGCCGCTTCGGTCAGGTAGCCGGATTTAACCGCCTTACTGCGTATGCTCTCATGGTCGATTCCCTTGCCGTCATCGGAAATGACAATCTTTATGCTGCCCGATTCCCGGGAACAGTTGATTGTCAAGCGCCCGGTTTCGCTCTTGCCTGATGCAAGGCGTTCATCCGGGCTTTCGATTCCGTGGTCAACAGAGTTGCGTACCATGTGGAGGAAAACATCGGACAATGATTCTATAATATTTTTATCTATCTCGTTTTCGCTGCCCTCAATGGCGAGCTGTACTTTTTTGCCGAGCTCGGTTGCTAACTCGTAAACGTACCGGGGATATGTATCCAAAATTGTGGATATCGGCAGCATGCGCAGTGAGATAATGCTGTCATAAACATTTTTGGTTTGATTGCTTGTATCGGCCGCGTCATTCTTGAGCGATTGAGTGATCTTGCTGTGAAGCCGTTCAAGCTTTTGAAAGTTTTTGAACAGGGATTTGTCGGCGCTTTTGTCGGTCCTCAATACACGGGAAAATGCCTTGATCATGTCATTGAGCGCGGCGCTTTCCATGGCCGCGGCCTTTGCCGCGATTTCAAGCGACTGAAGCGAGGCCGCGTTTTTAATTATGTTGTTTATCTTCTCAAGCGGTATGCGTATGCTTTCCGATTTGGCGCTCTCCAATTTCGCGGCCTGCGTTTTGCCGCTTGCCGCGGCGGCTCCTGCCTCCGGGCGCTTCTGCTCTTCCGGCGTTTTGGCGGACTCCGGCAGCGCCTTGGGTTCGGCCGGTTCGGTTTTGGCTTTAGGCTCAGGTTCCGGCGGTTTGCTGTCAATGAGATTGTATTCCTCATTGGCGGCAAGGGCGGCGAGTTCTCTCTCAAAGGCATTGGTATCTATGCTGTCATACTTGGTTTTTTGCGCTAAGGAGAGTCCTGTCTTGATCATGTCAATGGAGGCCAATAGGAGCTTCATCGCGTTATCGGAAAGGGCAATGCGCTGTTCCTTAATGGCTATGAAAACGCTTTCCATGGAATGAGCCATAGCCTCGATGCGGTTGAACTCCAGCATACGGGAGGTACTCTTGAGCGTGTGAAGAGCGCGGAGCACTGTCGCGAGGTCATCTTCCGCGGACACTCCGTCCTTGATTTCAAAGAGCAGTGACTCGGTTATCCCTATATTTTCAAGAGCCTCGTCGATGTATTTGGGTATGTACTTCTCCCTGTTGATTGCCATCTGTTCTTATTCACCCCTTTAGATAGTATATGGGGAATCATCCTCCGTGATTATTTTGGCGTTGAGAATTGTTTCAAGATCGCCAATCATCCGCGTAAGACCCTCGGCCGAGGCTGTCGCGATTTCGGTAGAGTGTATAAAGTTGTTCAGTCCGC
>JAITPE010000211.1 GCA_031289575.1 Spirochaetia bacterium
ATATAATAATTGAGGAGCCTGAACACTATAAATGGGCAGAAATTACTTTTAATGAAGAACGCATATATGTGGAAAGTCTGATTGCAGTATGAAACAAAGCCAATTATTTGCCTTAATGCCGTTGGCGCCGGGCTTTACTTTTGCCACATCCGCAATAGTTGCAACCCCGGTGTCATTAGTAGAGACACGCAATACTGCTGTATAACTTGTATCGGTGTAATACACCGGCTCTTTACCGCTTAACTCGCTGTACGCGTTGCACCATACAATAGCGTCCCGCCAGCTTATATACGTTACGGGGCGGGTCGCTCTTTCGGCAGCAGTACCTGCTGTGCCGGTTCCCCCAGATACAAAAGTGGGACAGAGTAAACCTGCCCCATGACGATTGGCCAAAACGTAATGCTGTTTCTGAACTTATTGCGGCTTCAGCTTTGCCTTTATTTGTTCAAGGCTGTATCCTTTTTCCATGAGGTCAAGGACTTCATCGCGGACTCGCGTTTCGCCTTTTGCTTCGCCTTTCGCTTCCCACTTTGCGGTTAAGCCTGTGCTCTCAAGCACCTCTTCCAATGTCGACATTCCCATTTTTGTTACCTCCTTCATTATAAGTTTGTTTGCTCTTATAATAGTGTCCAAATACGCAATAATAATATCATCTTTAGTTCTAACATAACTTTCCGTAATAACCCTGTTCATTCTTTCCGCGTCAAGATCATTGCTCAGTTCTTTGAGCCATATATTCTCTTCTGCGGAAAGCTTCTTGCTCTCAATAAGCTGAACCGGTACAATACCGCCTGTGACTATGTATATCCCTTTCCATTTCTCGTCAACTTTATAAAACCGGAAAAAATTCATTTTCTGCTGTTATTGGCGGGTTTTACTCTATTTTGGGAAATAGACTGTTGGATGGCGTCAGTGGCGAACCGCGTTTTGCACTTATTTTAATTTTTATCTTGACAAGCTCTTTTTAGACCTACAGTATAATCCATATGGCGGATAATTTCGTTCCCGGAGCATATATGACGCTTTATCTCGGTCTCGAACAGTCGCAAAAACTTTCCATGACACAGAGCCTGAGGCAGTCTATTGAGATGCTTCAGTTGTCAACCGTGGAGCTGGCCGAGAAAATAGCGGCCGAGCTTTTGGAAAATCCTGTGCTTGAGGAGGCCTCCCCGGCCGATCTTGCGGATGCGGAAATCTCCGCGAACAGGAGTGACGACTATTCGTTCTATGAAGGGGCGCGTCAATATCAGTCATCTTCGGCGGGCTCCGATAAAAAGCAGCGGTTCATTGAAAATATAGTTTCTGAAAGCGAGTCGCTGAGCGCTCATTTACTCGCGCAGTCTGTTCTTGTTGTTGTTCCCGCTGATGATGAAAAGCGTTCACTCATGCAAGAGATTATTACGTCCCTTGATTCGGACGGTTTTTTTACGGCCGGTATCGAAGAGACCGCGCTTGAACACAATATGTCCCCTGAGGACGTACGGGATGTCATATCAGCCATACAAGCCTTTGACCCTTTAGGCTGCGCCTCATCTTGTGTAAATGAAAGCCTTCTTGTGCAGGCGAAAAACCGCTATCCCGAAGACAAGCTTCTTCACGGCATTATAGCAAAATATTTTGCCGATGTTGAAAGGCTCAATTACGATGCAATAGCCGCAAAGCTCAAGGTTGATGCCGCATCGGTCAGGGAAAAGGGGAGGATTATCCAAACACTCGACCCTTTTCCGGGACGCGGTTTCTCGAAGAGCGAAACGGCATACATTATTCCCGATGCCGATGTAAAATTATTTGACGATCAGCTCATCATAACGCTGAACGATGAATGGATTCCCAAAATCAACATTGACTCATATTATACAAAGCTCGCGAAAAATAAAAGCATCACGAAAGAACAAAAAGAATACATTCAGGAAAAATTGCAGTCGGCTAAGTATTTTATTGGAAACATATCTAACAGAAGGAATACCTTATTAAACGCGGTGAGGTATGTGATGGAGTATCAGATTGATTTTCTTCGCAACGGACGCGGAAACCTGAAGCCGCTTACCATGGCGGCGGCCGCGTCCGCTCTGGGCGTTCATGAATCTACCGTCAGCAGAATCGCGAGCGGCAAGTACATTCAAACGCCGAGGGGCGTTTTCAAGATGAAGCACTTTTTTGTTTCCGCCTTCAGCCCCGAGGACGAAGCACAGTCGGCCGACAGGGTTAGGTGCGAGATTATGTCTATGATAGGCGCCGAAGATCCTGCCTATCCCTTGATTGATGAGGATATAGCGTTGAGACTTAAAGAGCTTGGCATTGACGCGGCGCGCAGAACAGTCGCCAAGTACCGCGGCAAGATGAACATTCCTTCCGCGGGAATGAGAAAAAAAATAAATATGATGAAATTTGAGGAGGCCTGAGCATGAATATTATTGTAACCGGAAGACACATTACTGTAGCCGACGGAATCAGAGAGTATGCCGAAAAAAAGATTGAGAAACTTGAAGTCTATTTTAACCAAACAGTTAATGTGCGTGTTATTCTAAACCTTGGGAAGATTGACCGCACGGCCGAAATCACAATCAACGGTGACGGAACGCAGTTCTACGGCAAGGAAAAAGGAGAAACTTTTTTTGCCGCCATAGATTTGCTTGTCGAAAAAATAGACAAGCAAATCGTAAAGTACAAGAACAGGAGCCAGGCTCACAGGGGCCCAAGAAACGAGATTCCGTCATCGCTTCTTTTGTTTGGTACCGAACCCGATGTTCCGGAGCGCGAAGTAAAATTGGTTGAGGTGAGCAACAAACCCCAGGACAGAATAGAAGCATATCTGCAGATGAAAAATGACCAAAGGGATTTTACTCTTTTTAAGCAGGAAGTCAACGCGGTGAACAGCAGCGTTGACTTTGCCAACAAGCGCTACGCTGTTTTGTATAAAGACAGCGGCAGCTTTAAGATGACGGAGATTCCCTTTGAGCTAATCAAGAATCACGATTTCGATGACGCGTCTTTCGTTGAATACGAGCTTGACATTAAAGATGAATCTCCGGTTCATCCTGTTATAGACTTTAAGGAAACAGGAAAGTCAAGCATTAAGCTGATGACTCTGTCGGAGGCTTTTGACGAACTTGATAAAAACGGGGCAGGGTACCTTCCGTTTTTTAACTTAGAATCCGAGTACCTCAATATTGTTTACAAAAACGGAAAGGACTTTGCGGTTATGATGCCGGCTGTATAAAATGAAGAAACAGGTTTATGTTAACATTTTCCTTGAAACCGGCTTGAGGGTCGATCCGCGCATAACGCTGATTGCCGGAGAGTCCGGCCTTTCCAAGGAAATAAAAATAAGCGAGATGAACCGGCCCGGCCTCGCGCTTGCCGGTTTCTATGACTTTTTTGCCTATGACCGCATTCAAATATTCGGCCTGGGGGAAGCCGCTTACATGAAACAGCTTCCCCCTGAGCAGAAACGAAACGTTTACGAAAAGTTTTTTTCTTATGATATTCTCTGCTGCATCTTTACCCACAGTGAAAGGCCCGATGAGCTTTTTTGCAAAATGGCCGACGAGAACGGCGTATCGGTATTTGTAACAGAGAGGAAGACAACCAATTTTGTCGGGCTGCTCACTCATCTGCTTTACAATCTTTTCGCGCCCGCTATCTCGGTTCATGCCACATTGGTTGAGGTTTTCGGCATTGGGATCATGCTCATGGGAAAAAGCGGAGTCGGCAAAAGCGAGTGCGCGCTTGAGCTTCTCGAACGCGGGCATAAGCTTGTTGCCGACGATGTGGTTGAGATAAAAAAAGTTGATGAAGTTTTGCTTGTAGGAAACCGTACCGATATTTTGAAACACTATATGGAAATACGCGGCCTTGGAATAATCAATGTTCAGGATATTTTCGGCATAAGATCTGTGCGTAACAAAAAACGCATAGAACTTGTCGCGTCTCTTGAGGAATGGGATGACACGAAGGAATATGAAAGGCTGGGACTTGATGAAAACACATATCCTATTTTGGATATTAAGCTGCCTCTCATTACCGTTCCTGTAAGGCCGGGGCGCAACATTCCTGTTATAATTGAGGCTGCCGCGCTTAATCAGCATCTCAAAAAATTGGGAATCAATTCGGCGCAGCAGCTTGATGAAAGGCTAAAGAACTTGATGGAAAAGAAAAATGGTTAAAAGAGAAGTAAAGGTTACCGGAGACGCGGGCGTTCACGCAAGGCCTGCCATGATGCTTGTCCGCGAGGCAATGAAGTACGAATGTTCGGTCAAGCTTGTAAAGGATGATGTTGAGGCCGACTGCAAGTCCATAATGTCGGTGCTTGGGCTTGCCATTATACCGGGCACCCTTCTTGAAATCCTTGCCGACGGAGCCGACGAAGAGAAGGTTGTGAATAATATTGTTTCCATGATCGAATCCAATTTCAGCATGAACTAATGCGCCGCTTTATGGATACACCTGAATACAGCGCCTTGTCTCAACTTGTGAAGGACCCGTATTTCGGAAAAAGGCTTGTCTTTTTCCGAAATGAAAGCGAGGCCGATTTTTTGCGCTCATGGCTCTCCGCGGAAAAAAAGAAAGATGCCGCTCCGCTCCTTATGGCCGATTTGCCGGAGCTTGGTTCGTTTGTAAAAAATTGTTCCAAATGCGGCGCGGCTTTTAATAAAAAAAACGGGATCGGCTCCGGCAAGAACGGACTAATGGTAGTTCTTCATTCGCCATTGATGATCGGGCGGGAGATTCAGCTTTACAGAAAGGAGTCATCGGACATGTTGAAGCGGATAATATCAGCCATGAATCTTTCTTTCGGCGAGTGCTACATCACCAACATGATTAAATGCGAATCCGCGGATCTTCTCGTGAAGCCAAGCGAAATGATCACAAACTGTCTCTCTCTTCTTGAAAAAGAATTGGATCTGCTCAAGCCCAAAATAGTTGTTGTTATGGGAGAGATTCATCCCTTGCAAAAAATAGTTAACGCAAGCAGGGGCGTGTTCTGGTTCGACATAGCTCACCCGCTTTCCATGGTCAAAAATCCCGAACTCAAAAGAGACGCGTGGGGAACCCTAAAAAAAATTATCGCTAAGATGAAAGAGTCCGAGATTGTCTGATTCCTTTGCCGATGTGCATATAGCTTATCCGATTGATTCGTTCTTCACCTACCATGTACCCGAAGGCATGGAGCTGAGGGCCGGAATGCGCGTTATGGTTTCCTTTGCCGGCAAAACCATAATGGGATACACCGCCTTGGTTCACAGCCGCAAGCCCGAGGATTTTGAAACAAAGGACATTCTGTCGATTGTGGACGAGGAACCCATATTCGATGAAAGGCTTCTTGACCTTTGCCGCTTTACGGCCGAAAGTTATTGCTCATATACCGGCGAAGCCCTTGCCATGGCTTTGCCCTCGGGCAAAAAGGGATCGGACAGGTACAAGGCGCCCCCCGAAAAAAACACCGAACGCACAACAGTTACCCTCACGCCTGAACAGAAAAACGTTATAGATAAAATAAACGAAGAGATCGGCCGGGGGCGCCTCGTCCACTG
>JAITPE010000250.1 GCA_031289575.1 Spirochaetia bacterium
CATCTTGAGAAAGCGCGTCTGAAAATCCTTGTCAACAAGAGTGAAATTAAAGATTGTGCTTAAGGAATTTTTTAAGTCGGCAATATTTCCGGCCGGCTGTTGAAGCGAAGTTTGAACAACGGCAGCCGGTTGAGGCTCAGTCTCCTGCGGTTTGGCTCCGGCAGAGGTGTAATAATCATGGATCATTTTTATGCCGGGATAGCCGGCTGTGAGTTTTTCGCCGATGATCTCTTCATAGATTGCGTTGAGTTTAATAATGAGCGACAAGAAGTTCTTTATGAAATCCTCGCTCAGCTTATTGCTGTTCTTCCACTGGTCAAAGCCGTCGCCGTTTACAAGGTAATCGGACCATGAGTTTTCCGGGCCGAACATGGAATAGAGTTCCTTGTTTATGAGCCCCTTGGCCGATTCGACACGAGAGATAATCCTGCTGTAGACGTCGGTGAGGGTTTCGCATATGTTCACGGCTATGTTCTTTTCGGATTTTATCATTTCTGTAAATATCTGCTTGTTCATGGACAAGAGCTGCTTTATAAGAGCGAGGTCTTTTTGCAGAATGGCCTCGGCGGCCTCTCCCGGAAGCCCATAGCGCCTGCTCAGGGACCGGCTGTTATCGGTCACAAGAAATTTAGCGGAGAACTGTTCTGGAAAAGACGCGCTGCCCGACGAAAAATTCTGGTAGAGCGATGACGCTTTTGATTCAAGCGTTGCGGGAGCTCCGCTGCCGCCGAGTTCGCTGTACATGAGTGAGATATTGTCGGATATGACGCATATATTTTGATACAGCTTGCCGAATTTCTGGTCACCGGCGGCCGCGCTGTTTATTCTGTTGTATATCTGCCTGAGGATTGTGGCGGCCGTATTTGGGTCGGATGCGGCTATTCCTTCGAACCCGGAGGAAAACGGGTAGACCGATATTGAACAGTTTGTCAGGGCGCGCACTGATTTAGAGCATTTTTCGGATAAAAGGCGGCTGTGACCGGCAATGATTCCGGGCTCTTTTATCGGCATGACCTTTGAACTGTGACGCAGCATAATTTGCGTGTCAAGATCGTTATAATCATCGGAGGCCGATAATAATTCAACGGTTCCGCTTTGCAGAATGGCTACCATGTCAGGAATAGTGTTCTGTGTAAAAATGATCTCTCCTGCTTTAAACTGTCTGTCTTCGCTCATCTATTCTCCTATGGGTTTTCCTAAATTTTTCATGTACTCATCCCACTCCACGCTCATCAGATATTTTTTTTTGCTGTTGCACTCTTTACAGCACGGGACGATATTTATCTTTTCGGAAAAACCGCCCTTAGACAGTGGGATTTTATGATCCATTGTCAGCCCGGCAGGAGGAAAATTTTGGCCGCAGTAGTAGCAGATTCCGGCGGATACTTTTTTTTTCCACCATGGCGAATGCCTGAGTTTCCTTGCCTTCTGTTTTTCTCTCGAGATATGAAGCGGCAGTTCCCCGCCGCCGTCACTATACCCGTACGTAACGGATTTTCTTGTCTCTTTTTTTTTGTCGGACATCTGTTTATATTACAGTAATATGCTGTCAATTATAATAACAGCTAAAACGCACTCCGCTATTTTATATAAAACGTGATTCGCCTTCTAATCTGTAGCCGTTTATGAAAGAGAGCGCGTTCATTCTCTTTTTTGCCTCGGGCTGTAGTTCCAATATTTCAAGAAGAAGCGAAGATGTTCCGGCTATGACACGTTTTTTCTGATAACGGATGATCTCTCCGGCTTCCGGAATTTTCTCTAATTCCGGCGCTCCCTCAAGGACAGCGGTTCCGAAAATTTTTATATCGGAACCGCGGAAGGTTGTCCACGCAGCCGGTTTCGGATTAAGCCCTCTTACTAAATTGTGAATGGAGCGCGCCGGGCTGTTCCAGTTTATCCTTGCCGTATCGCGGGTAATCTTTCCGCAGAATGTCGCGTCGTCATCGCTCTGCTTTATGGGCGTGTGAGTTCCGGAAGCAAGGAGTTTTATTGCCTCGTCTATCAGCGCCGCTCCCTTGGGCAGCACCATATTGTATAAATCTTCGGCGCTTATCATATCATCAAGGGGAATTTTTTTTTGGAGGACAATATCCCCGGCGTCCATTTTTTCGTTGATGAGCTGTACCGTTATGCCGGTTTCTTTTTCACCGTTTATAATAACCCACGGAATAGGCGCCGCTCCCCTGTATTTCGGCAGCAGGGAAGGGTGCAGGTTTATTGTTTTAAGCGGCGGATGATTGAATATCTCCGGCGGAATCAGCTTTCCATACGCGACCACAACAAAAATATCGGCATTAAAGGCCGCTATTTTATCTATAAAAGAAGAATCTTTCAATTTTTCCGGCTGCAGAACCGGAATATTCCATTTGAGGGCCGTTTGCTTGGCGCTCGGCGGAGTAAGGCGGTTGTTTCGGCCCGCGTACTTATCGGGGGGCGTGACTACGAAGCGTATTTCGTGATTTGCCCGCAAGGCCTCGAGGCAGTATGAGGCGATACGGGGAGTTCCCCAAAAGCCGATTTTCATCAGTCACCCGATTTGTTGAGTTTCTTGATTTTTTTAAGCTGATATTTTAACTCACTCCGCTGATCATCTTCTATGTGGTCAATGAAAAGAATGCCGTTAAGATGGTCGATCTCGTGCTGAAATACCCTCGCCAGAAGCCCCGACGCCTCAATAGCGGCTTCTTTGCCGCTGAGGTCCAAACCGGTCACGAGGACTCTCTCGGGCCTTGTGACATCGGCCATAATGCCGGGCAGTGACAGGCAACCCTCCTCGTACTCAACCTGCGTATTGCTTTTTTCTTTTATTACCGGATTTATGAGGGCGAGGGGCGAACCGTCTTTTTCCCTTGTGTCAATTACTATGATGCGGCTGCTGAGCCCAATTTGGGGCGCGGCAAGTCCAATACCATTGGCTTTGTACATTATTTTGAACATTAAATCTATGATGTCCGAAATTCCGCTGTCTACATTGGCAACCTCATGGGCTGTTTCCTTCAATGTTTTGTTTCCGAAATATACAAGCTGATGTTCCATACTTACTCTGTTTTTACTCTCCGTTTTATTTTGTTGGGCAATGGTAAGGAAATTGTGGATTTTTTCAAGCCTTTTTGTCAAAATCCATTAGCCTGTTTTTTCCAGAACATACTCCTTGAAGCTCTTTGCGTCCGCGTCAATTTCATTTGGTTGCCAGTCTTTCAATAATAATGTCGTATTTTGCTTTATCGGGATGAAATGTCAAGCGGCAAACCCGTCCTCCGCTTCGCTCCGGACAGGTTCTGCCTATTGCCGTCCATCTCTGCTGCCAAAAACGCAAAAAATCCGCCTTATCTGCTATAAATTC
>JAITPE010000252.1 GCA_031289575.1 Spirochaetia bacterium
ATCAACACCGGCCACGCGAAGACGCTGCTCTCCGCCGCCGATGACAATTTGAGAAACCGCCTCTACGAAACAATAATTGAGAAGGGACTATCCGTGCGCGCGCTCGAGGAAATGCTGAAGGAAACAAAAACGCCGGGCGCAGCGAAAGAAGAAGGCTCCGCGAACAGCGCGAAACAAAAAAGCAAAAGCGCCCATATAAAAAAAATGGAAGAGACTCTGCGCAATCACTTAGGAACCAAAGTAGAAATAAAACATTCGGGCAAGGGCGGAAAAATAGAAATCAGCTACTATTCGCTTGATGATTTCGAACGCATAGCCGAGCAAATAAGTAAATAAAAGCAAATAAGCGGCGCGGCATTACGCGTGCAGGTATTTTTTAAGTTTGTCCTGCACCTCATTGAAGTTAAGCGGCTTGCCCACATGGTCGTTCATTCCGGCTTCAAGACATCTTTCAATATCCTCGCGAAAGACATTCGCGGTCATTGCTACAATCGGTATTTGCCGCGCGGCCGGGACATCAAGGCCGCGGATACGGCGGACCGCTTCGTAGCCGTCCATCTGCGGCATTTGAATGTCCATGAAAATCATATCGTATTTGTCCGGTGACGCGCTGAACATTTCAAGGGCTTCTTCTCCATTTTCGGCGCAGTCGATTTTCAGGTTGGTCGGTTCAAGCAGCGCGAGCACTATTTCTCGGTTAATCTCAACGTCTTCTGCAAGCAATATGGAAAAGCCGGCATAATCAGTATCGGTCACAGTCTGTTCGGCGCGTGTCTCCCGCAGCATCTCAAGCGTGCCCTGCTCAAGAAAAAAATTCACTGTAAAGCAGCTTCCATGTCCAAGCGAACTCTCCACATCTATGCCGCCGCCCATAAGCTCGGCGATGTTTTTGCTTATGACAAGGCCCAATCCGGTTCCTCCAAAACGCTTTGAGGTTCCGCTGTCGGCCTGAACAAAGGCGTTGAAAAGGCGGCCAAGCTGCTCGGGCGTTATGCCTATGCCGGTATCCCGCACCTTGGCCTCGAACTCGCAGCGTCCGGTGTTTTTGCCGGTACACCTGAGCGAGAGTTTTATTTCACCGCCATCCGGCGTGAATTTAACGGCGTTGGAGAGCAGGTTTATGAACACTTGTGACAGACGCATCTCATCGCCTATCACCACCCTGGGGACATCCGGCGATATTTCTAAAATCAGGCTCTGATTTTTTTCTGATGAGCGCACGCTGATTATGCTTCGAATATTTTCCATAGTGGAAAATATCTCGAAGGGCTCGTTTGTAAATTCAAGTTTTTTGGCCTCGATTTTGCTCATGTCAAGAATGTCGTTTATGATAGCGAGAAGCTGGCGCGTTGCCGCCTCAACCTTGTTGAGACAGTCATCGATCTTGAGCGGATCATTCGCCTTGCGCGCAATGGAGATCATTCCGGTTATCGCGTTTATAGGAGTGCGTATTTCGTGGCTCATGTTGGCCAAAAAATCACCCTTTGCCTGCGAAGCCACCTGCGCGGCCTGAGTCTGTACCTCCAATTCTCTTGTGCGTTTATGAACGGTCATTTCAAGTATTTTGTCTTCGCGCATGCGCCTGTTCAGTATTACGAACAGCAGAATAAGTACGCACAGCATAAGCAGCGATGCGCCTATGAGCCACGGCCTTTGGGCCTGTGCCATTTTTCCCCTGTAGTCAAATATTTTGCGGGTCCACCGCTCGGATATTGTGTTGGTATCAATCAATTGCATCGCTTTTGATACGATGGAACATAGAATTTTTTCATTTGGATTAAATCCGAATGATGATTTGTATGAGTGGTTAAAAACTATATTTTCCTTGAATCCGGGGCGTTCCAAATAGTTTGTTATGGAGAGAAGCTGATTTTTTGTTGCCATTAGAAGATCAATCTCTCCGGACTGAAGGCCGTCAAAAGCGGTTATGTTATCATCATAATGCACAGTGTTTGCGTGATTTGGAAACCACAGGCGGAATATTTCCTCGTAGGCGGTATCTCTTATGAGCCCTACTTTGGCATAGAGCACCTCGTTAATATCAATATTATCATATTCGGATGATGACAGTATCGCGTAATAATCGGTCTGGTACGGTTTTTCGGGCCACAGATAATGGCCTGCCCGTTTTCCTGATGGAATCAATTCTGTAACGAAAGAAACCTCACCGGTATTGAGCATTTTGATGATTGGTTCCCAGTCTATTTTATCGCTGTTAATCTGCACAAATTCGAGTCCGGTGAGCATGCTTATTTCTTCAATGACATCCTGCGCTATTCCCTGCCACTTGCGTTCATGCTCATTGTAAAAACTCGCGGGGTAATTATCGTACTCAGCGGCAAAAAAAATAGGCGTTCCTGATAGCGCATGTTCCTTGATATGACGCTGTTCATCGCTGTTGAGCCGGGCAAACAGCTTATGGCGCAGATAGCTTCGCCGCCCCTGTTTATACAGGCTGCTCAGATAGCGCATTGTATCGTTCGTCAAAGCCTTTTGCACAACCGAAATAATAGGCTTGAGTTTTGGATTATGCGTTGTAAGCGATACGGGAGAATATACAAGCGGAAGAAATTCTTCGCTGCTCACATCATGGTATTTGTCAAACGCGGCCTCGGCGCTTTCTTCATCAAAAAAGGCATCCGCTCTTCCGCTTTTAAGCATGGCATAAGCGTCATCATAATTATCCACGTAAAAAACTTTAAGTTTTGTACGTATAAATGGAACGACGAGGGCGTGCGTTGTTGTGCCATCCAGAAATATATAGCGCAGGCTCCGCGTCTGCGCTATATTGCCGAAGGGCTCGGCTCCGGTTATTCTTATAAACTTGATGGAGCGTTCGGCAATTGTTTCGGTCATGAAGTATTTTTTCAGGCGCTCTTCTGTGACGGTAAGTTCGCCCGAAAAGTCGATTTTGTTTGAGTCAAGGCCTTCTATCAGTTCACCCCATTCATGTGTCGAGGGCTTGAACGGAATATCAAATAATTTGCCGAGCCATTCGCACAGCAGAGCGGTATAACCTTCGATTTGTCCATCCGAATTGAAGAAGGCTTCTGTAGAGGGATTTGCCGCGTATTTAAAAAATGTTGTATCTTTTCGCAGTTCGTCTATTGCGGCGATTTCTTCATTGGTTACTCCGGGTATATCTTTAAACGAGGTATAGACTTGGTATTTTTCGGCCTGCTTGCCGCAGGCGAAAAGGCACAACAATATCGATATTAAACAAAACAATTTTATTATATTGGTCATCGGCTTGTCATGCGGTTTCAATTAATATGCCTCAAAAATGCTACTTTTCGCAAAGTATGCCGCATTTTTTAAATGTCAAGCCATTTTTGTGCAATATTCACCTAAATCCATTCTTTCTCAAATCGATTAACCAACTCAGGTTCTTTCATTAAAGCTCTTGCCATTCCAAAATACTCAATCTTGGTACTGTTTAGTATTTCTGTCATTTCTTTGAAATCTTTATTACCGCCGGTCATAATAATTTTCGTTTCATTTTCAGCCGCAATTCTTTCCGCTTCTTTTTTGAAAAAAGATGTTGATTCGGGAGCAAATTTATTCCACGCTCCGCTTATCTCAATTGCGTCAATTTTTCTTTCTGTTAATTCTTTACACAAATATAATACATCTTCAAATGAAACTTCATCTTTAAAACCATCATATGTTTCCAATGACATTCTTGCCCTGTTTTGCGTAGAACCGCCGTATAAATCTGTTCTAAGATTATAATGAGGAGTCATAAATTGACTGAGTAAAAATCCGTGTGCGGCATGTATTTCGATTCCATCATATCCGGCATTTTTTGCTCTTAATGCAGCCTGGGAAAACTTTTGCTGTATGTTTTTTATTTGTTCAACGGTTATTTCCTGTGGTATTATTTTAGTATTTAAATTTTTCACAACACTTGGCGCAAGAATAGTCATGCCTGCAACCTTACCCATGACATACGATCCGACATAGACTAATTGTAAAATAATATTGGCATTATATTCATGCACTAAATTTGTCAATATTTTATGGTCTTGATGAAATGAATCGTTATAAAATGCCAGCATGGGAAACTGAGCTTCCGCCTCATCGACCAAGGTAAAACCGGTAATCAGGGTTCCGGTTCCGCCTTGCGCAAGTCGTTTATACAGCTTCAAAATATTTTCATTTACATGTCCGTTTGATGTTTTTTCGCCGATTGCCGCTCGAATGAACCGGTTTTTTAAGGACATTTGCCCTGATTGAGTTTGATCAAATAACGTTTTCATTTGT
>JAITPE010000280.1 GCA_031289575.1 Spirochaetia bacterium
CCTACACGACGCTCTTCCGATCTCGTACCGCTTGATACAGGAACATACGAGGCCGGCATGCCTGTAATTATGCAGGGAAATCCGGGCAATCTTGTCAAAACCGGTTTTTCCTTTACGGGCTGGAATACCAATACAGCCGGTACCGGAACCACATATACGCAGGGGCAGGTAATGGCCGCGTCCAATATAACGCTTTATGCAAAATGGAGCCTGTCAACCGCTTATTCTGTAAAATACAATAATAATGGAGCCGATTACGGAGGCGAACCAAACGATACAACGATGTACGAACTAGGAAGCGCTATAACTGTGGCCGGCAACCTTGGGAATCTGTCAAAAAACGGCTACTCATTTGGCGGGTGGAACACAAAGGCGGATGGAACAGGAACCAATTACACACACACGCACAATTTAATAAATTTGAAACATCGCTTCTGTGGAACAGGCCGTTCGCTGTTGTCGATTTAAAATTTATTTACACCTTCAGCCTCATGGGTCAGTATAGTTTGGAAACGCTCTATGGGTCAGAAAAAATAGCAATAGGCGATTTTAATACGGTCAGAGGATTTAAAGGCTCATCAATAGTCGGGGACAGGGGCTTTTATCTTAGAAACGATTTATCTTTGGCCGACCTTACCTTTATATGGAGCGGATTAAAGGGATTTCGAATTTTTACAGGATTCGATTACGGCTATGCCAGAGAAAGAGCCGGAAAATACGCCAACTATGGGCAGGGGGAATCATCGGTTATAGGATGCTGCGCAGGCTTGTCATATGCAACAGCGGCTCTCTCCGCCAATGTTACCTACGCAAGGCAACTCTTCTCTCCGTGGTTTATATCTGAAAAAGAACAGGTAATTTACTTCTCATGTACGCTTCAACTCACAGGTATCTATAAAGAAATATTCGCCAAAAAAAATGAATAAAGAATAAAGATAAAATATTCAGCAAAAAATAAACTGCTACCTGGAGGGGGTTGAATTCAGCATTGAAGGGGATAATTCGTCTGAGTCCCCCTAAAAATATTTTGCTACGCCTCAGAATTGGAAGCTCGTTAGGTCCCATTAGAGGCCATTTTTTCCCAAAAACCGGCGATAACAGCCAATAAAATAGTTTTTTGTCCGACAAATTTTGCCGATACATAAAAAAAACTTGCAGATTATTATAGATTTTTATAACAGTCTATAATAATCAAATTTGTGAATAGGAAAAGTATATGGACTCCAGAGTCATAGTAGATGAAATGGAAAAAACCGCCAATAAGATTACTCAAACGGCGAGAAGCAATAACAGGTATTCCCGTATACGCAAAGACGTAACAAATGACGGTCTTGATTTCCTTTCCAAGGTATTTGTGAGTAACAATGTCTTGGACGGCAACTTCAAAAAGATCTTCGCGAACTTTGAAGATACCGCCAATGAAATTGACGCCAACACGTCGATTCTCGACTCCGACAAAAAGTACTTTGAGGAGGCTATCGCAAAGGTCACGTCCATCAAAGAAATATTCGAGAACATGAACGCCGAAATCGACCGCCTGACCGATATCGTTGAAATCATTAAAAACGACACAGACGAAATCTTTTCGCTTGCCCTTAACGCGTCGATCGTTTCCAGCAAATACTCCCGCACATCGGGAGTATTTGACATTCTTGCCAATAAGCTGAACGAAATGTCAAACTTCATTGGACAAAACCTGGAAAACATCATCAAGGTTGTTGACCCAATCACCGACGGTCTTTCTCAGCTCATAAACAGTAACGGTGAGATTATAAGCAAGACCGACGAGGGCTACAAAAACTTTACCGAATTCATCACTTCCCTTGAAGAAGAACAAAGGTCAATCCGTCTGCTCATTGATTCAAAGGGTCAAACGCACAAGAGGATCAATGACCAGCTGCAGATGCTAAATGAACTCAAGAAGCAGTTGAATCAGATGAGCGCCGACTCCGATGAGGCCATCAGGGGTTCCGGAAATAACGTTCAGTGGGCGGAACAGCTCGCCAGCTTTTCAATAGAAGCGAAAAATATTCTTAGAAACAAATCCAAGGAAAAAGACTTTGTCACAAGGCTCAAAAAAAAGATTACAGATATAAGGGATTTGGCGCATTCAATATTTTTGGCCGCTTCGAATGTAAATGTCAAGTCTGTAACACAGTTGGAGTTCTCCAAAACGTGCGTTGATTTCTGCAATCTCATCATAAAAGAATCAAACACCGTTATGAAAAACGCGGAAGATATAGATAAAGAGGCGAAAGACAACAACGCTACCATAAGTAAAATTTCAACCGACCTGCAGGGTGTAGATATGCAGGTACAGGACCTCATATCCATGTTAAACGACGCCCAGACCACAATGGAAAAGTTTAATCTCGACTACAATGAGATCGACAACATCGTCGGATTCCTCAGAGGCATCATGAAATCGATGAACCTTATAGGAATGCTTTCCCGAATTGAGTCTTCACGCGAGCCCGATGAGTACATGCAGTTTATGACCATATCGGAAAACATCCGCGCTCTGCAGGCACAGATTCACGATAACATTCCTAATATTGAAGATAACATCGACCGTACAAAAAATTTGATCAACAGCATAAACCTTAATTTTGAAGACATCCTATCGGACTTTTCCGTCATAGGAGACAGCGGTGTAACTGTTAGAAACAACCTCAGCGAATCGGTGGAAAACAGCGTCAACTCACAGAAGCTGAGCTCCGAAATTATGGACGAATCAAAAAGCCTTTCGGAAAACCTTGTTGCCATACGCGACTCCATGAACCAAATGCTTGAGATCATGCCGCATCCTATTGAAGGCGGCGCCTTCAATAGGGACAGCGCGCGCAAGATTGAAGAGATGTGCGCTTCCCTGGAGGTATAGCGTTACCTGCCGCAAATAAAATGAAACACGGGGCACAGACAATGCGCGTAAAACTGATTGCCGCGGCAGTTATAGCCGCTCTTGCCGCTATTGTAATTTGCTGTATCCTTTTATTCACCGGCAAAAATACTATTGAATCGGCGATTGATGATTTTGAAGACAAAGACTACGCCGACGCGATAAACAAACTGAACGCCCTTATTCCCCTCTCCGATTACGAAACATCAGAAAAAATATATTACTACAGGGCGCGCGCCCTGAACGCCCTGGCCAACGAACTGGAAGATGATTTTGATGATGAACTGAAGGCGGCGTCCCTTGGCCTTGAAGAAACTCCAAAGTTCAAAAAGGCGCAGGCAAAAATAAACGGCTCGCTCGAAAAAATAAACAGCGCGTCCGGCGCCGATCTTGAACTTATTTTGGAGAGGCAAAAAAGCATCATTGCCTCAAGAGGAAAATTTTACGAAGAATTTACAGCCAAATACAAGGGCAGCAGCCTAATAGAAGACCTCGACTTTGAGCAGCTGATTAAAACAGAAAAAACGCAAGAGGGCGATAAACCGCTGCG
>JAITPE010000287.1 GCA_031289575.1 Spirochaetia bacterium
GGCTCAAAGGGGCGGCGCTACATGAAAAAAGTCAATGTCAAAGGGACGGCGGCAATTCTTGCCGCGTCCAAGAAGGCGGGGGTAAGCCGTTTCTTTTTTATCTCCACGCATTCTGTGTATGGCAAAAAAAGCCTTGTCTCAATGCTGCTGCGCGGCCGCCCCTGGAAACCGGTTACGGCCTACGGGAAGGACAAGCTTAAGGCCGAATCTCTATGCGGGGAATACATCAGACAAAAAAGCCTTAACATAACCATTTTCCGGCCCGCGCCTGTTATTTCTCCCGGCATAAAGGATCCGGCCGCGCTCGCCTGCCTTTTTATGGCGCTGCGCGAAAACGGGAAAGGCAAAATTTATATCTCCTCGTACAGCGGCCGCAGGCAGCTTCTGCATATAGGTGACGCTGTTGAGGCGATTCTCGCATCTGACGGACGTCCCGTATCAATCGGACAGATTTACGATATCGGCTCCGACGATGTTCCCACACACAAAGAAGAAATTGACGCGCTCAGAGAAAAAGCCGGGCTCGACTGCGAGGTGAAAATTTTAAGCCGCGCAAGAATCCGTCTTTACCGCTGCCTGTTTGCGCTCGCGGGCGGGCATCTCTTTACAGGAGAGCACTTCCGCAGCCTGATTGCAAGCCGCGTTACAGACTGCCGAAAAATAAAAGATGAGCTGAACTGGCGCCCGCGCAAGGGAAATATTGATATACTCACAGAAACCATTCTGTGGTACAAAAAAGAGAAGCTTAAGATTTAAGCTTCTCTTTTCCTTTCTTTCAACAGAGAAATGTACAGCCATATTTCGGCAAGGGATGAGCCCGCGAGTCCCAGAATGAACGCCGCGCCGAAATAAACCACATCAAAGAAAGACGCCTTCCGCCAGGCAATAAAGAGAGCGCACAGCGCGGCCGATTTAACGGCAAAGCCGAGCGCGACCGACTTGAAGATCGCAAGCGGAGCGGCATTTATGACGCGCCTTGTCTGGAACACCCACGACAAGCCGAAGAGCGCGGCGAATACGCTTCCCATGGCGTAGCCCCTGAATGTTACATCAAAACCGTTGGCGTAAAACAAGCAGGCCGACACAATGCTGTTTATAACAAATACAATCAGCAGAAACAAGATAAGCGTTTTGATTTTTTTATTCATATATCAAAGCCCGGCCATGAGCTGTTCGGTTACTTCTTTTACACCTGGGGCGCCGTCAAGCTCTATGAACTTGAGTGATTTTTTGCCGGCGAGTTTTTTGAAATAATCAACAGCCGCGAGAGTCCCGCTTACAGGATTATAGTAAATGTCGTGGCGCTTGCCTATGGCCTCTTCGTCCTGGTCATCGGAACGGACGCTGAGTTCTCCTCCGCATACCCTGCATACCATTTTCCCGTCTTTTGCGCCGGGCTTTATCGCGTCAATGAAAATATTATTGGGATGATTATTGTCATTAGAACACAGCCGCCTTCCCATGATACGGCTCTTGGCCGTTTCGCGGTCAAGGACTATTTCAATTACAAAATCAAGGCTCATTCCGGCCTTGCCGAGCGCCTGATTCAATGCCGCTGCCTGTTCGAGATTTCTGGGAAAACCGTCAAGCAGCCATCCATCTGCGCAGTCGATCTGGCCGAGCCTGTTGAGAATCATGGGGATGGTGATATCGTCGGGCACGAGATCGCCCCTGTCCATGTAGTCCTTTGCCTTCATGCCAAGCTCTGTGCCGTTCTTGATGTTTTCCCTGAAAATAACTCCGGATTCGATGTGCGCGATATTAAATTTTTTTTGAACAGAAGCCCCCTGGGTTCCCTTGCCGCTGCCGTTGGGTCCGAATATCAAGATGTTCATGGTTAGCCTTCCTGATAATTTGTTTTGCTGATATACAGCTTTTTTACTTGCTTAATATATTCTTGTATATAACAATGTCAAGCGAGTTTTATTTCCGAGGTGAATATGTCCGCAAATTTTTACCGCCTTAAAAACAATGTCCAAGAGTACCCATGGGGCTCAAAGACCATGATGGCCGGATTGGCTGATAATAAAGATGATAAAATACAGGCCGAGCTTTGGATCGGAGCTCATCCAAAATCTCCCTCAATCATAGCCGAAACCGGAACGCCGTTAGATGAATTTATAGAAAAAAATCCCGGCCTTATTCTTGGAAAGGACGCCGGCAAGTTTGAAAACAAGCTGCCGTTTTTGATGAAACTCATAGCGGTCGGGAGTCCGCTCTCTGTGCAGGTTCATCCCAACAAAGAACAGGCCGCCGCTGGTTTTGCGCGAGAAAATGCCGCCCTACTCCCTATAGATTCGCCCCAAAGGAACTACCGCGATCCCAATCACAAGCCCGAAACAATCTGCGCGCTCAGCGAATTTACACTTTTGTGCGGATTCCGGAAGCCCGGCGAAATATACGATCTTTTCAAAATGCTGCTGCTGCGAAGCCTGAGGGACGAGATTGAACTTCTCAAGAAGCGCGATATCAGAGGATTTTTCCAGAACCTTATAAATTCCGATAAATCCCGCCAAAAACTCATCGTAAGCGATTTTACGGCGAGCGCCTCGTCGCGCATAGGACTGCAGAGCGAGGCATTCCCGCTGTGCATGGAACTCTTGAGCGCCAACAAGGACGACATCACCGCGCTCATGCCGCTGATGCTGAACATCATAAAACTTGAAAGCGGAGAGGCGCTCAACATTCCTTCGGGCCGCCTCCACACATATATAAGCGGACTCGGCATTGAACTCATGGCCAACTCGGATAATGTCATACGCGGCGGCCTCACATCAAAGCATGTTGATATTCCGGAGCTCATGAATATTACCGTATTTGAACCATCCGCTATGGTTCCCTTTAGGCCCGAAACAAAGCAGGACGGCCTTGCAGTCTACGAAACCAGCGCCGAAGAGTTCACACTCTCCGAGGTAAAAACCGCGGACAATATCTTTAACGCTAAAAAAGAGCATGGGCTTGAAATACTCTTCTGTACCGGGGGCGTTTCCACAATTGATTTCGGCGGAGCAAAGGACGAAATAAAGCAGGGGGACAGCCTTCTGATTCCGGCATCGTCGGCCGGGTATTCGCTGTCCGGAAACGGAAGGATTTTCATAGCATCACTATAGTACCAATGACGGCGTTTACCTAAAAACAAACTGCTACACCACAAAAAGATAAAACCATACTTTTTTTTGTTG
>JAITPE010000298.1 GCA_031289575.1 Spirochaetia bacterium
AAACTCCTCCAGAACAATGAAAAGGAAAAAGAATCACTCGAAGACCGCTTAGAGGTTATAGGAGAAAGGAAGGACGAGCAGTTCGGTTTTATGAACAATGAACTGGCGAATATGTCCAAAGAGGACGAAGCATTTTACAAGAATCTTCTATCGGGTAAGAAGTACAAAAAAGAGCTGCCGATCTTGAAGGTGAGCTATGACTTTAAGAATCTCTCCGAGGCATCCAATCTGTCAAAAGAAACAAATATGGTGGGCCACTCGTTAAATAAATACAAGCCGATGCTTCAAAAGGCATCCGACCTCATCAAAAGACGCAAGGTGCGTGATGCGATCAACTACTATCAGGTTGTCATGGACCAGAATATTCCTCATGAATTTAAGGCTATGATACGCCGCAATATCAACGATCTTCACGAGTATCTTGAAAGATACATGAGCGGTGACTAATACTGCGCGCCGGCATCGTCTACCCAAGTAATATCGCAGTCGTAATGAGTCTCTATTTTAGTGTGTTTATTGCAGGTTATCGCGCAGTTATCCAAGCAATGGACAGAGAAGCTGTCACGGGGCTTATTGCCTTTTATTGAGCAATTGTTGCGGCAGTCGATATTGCAGTCATAGTCGCAGTCGATTATGCAATAATCGCCTGCTTCGATCTCCACATTGGGCCAGCATATAATGTGGCAGTTATTGCCGCATACAATTCGGCCGCCCTTGGCCCTGTTGCCGCAGAAAACTATTTTACAGTAGTTGTCCGAGAATATTTCAATATCGCATTGGTTGCGTATAAGTATGTTGCATTTGCTGTTGCAATATATAGTGACATCCTTGCAGTCGCTTATTTCTATATCACAGTTTTCGCCGGTATATAATTCAATTCTGCTGTGATTGCCGAGGAATATGGAGACATCGTCTCCTATGGTCATATCGTTCTTATCAATAAAATACGGCTGTTCAGGAGAATCTTTTTCCTTGTTTTTTATAATGGTGATCGTTTCTTTTATTGCTTTTTCCACATATCCTCCTGAGGCCATTTATTTTAAGGGAATATTTTCTTGATAATTTTGTCAAGGAAAAAGCTTACCATTGCGGCTATGAGAAAGCCGATTGGAATGTACCATGTCCAAAAAATATCAAACGCGCGCGCCAATATAATGGTTCCGGCTGATCCGGCAAGCATTCCAAAAACGGCTGCCTTGTCCGACATGTTTTTGAAAAAGCGCGCTTCGACAAATACCGCGAGCACTCCCCCGTAAACGAGCGATGATATGCCAAGTCCAAGCTCAACCAACGGGCTTTTGTTGCCGCGAAGGAGCATTGCTGTGAGCATTATTACGGCCATCCAAAAAACAGAGATGTACTTTGAAAGCCTGAGCTGTTTCGCCGGAGACTCTATTTTTTTGTCAAGGCGCAGTATATCCATCGCGCTTGACGCGGAGAGCGAGTTCACTGTTGAACTGAGCGATGACATGGCGGCCGCAAACATTCCGGCGAGCATGAGTCCGCGGAGTCCGTGAGGAACATTTTCTATGATAAAGGCGGGCATGATTTCATCGGGCTTGTCAAACGCGCGCGCGCCGAACAGCTGCATTATAAAAAGTCCTGTTAAAAGAAAAAGGGCGATTTGGAAGAAGACAATTATTCCGCTCCAGATCATTGCCTTTTTTGCCCGGTACTCATCGGCGCACGATAAAACGCGCTGTACCATGAGATGATCGGTTCCATGAGACGCCACGGAAAGCATTGTGCCGCAGATAAATCCGGACAGCGGGTTGTATCCCTTGAGCCAGTCCGAAGAGAAGCCGCTCAAAACTTTAAGGCGCTCGGGCGGAATGCTGAAAAAAATATCGGTGAAAGAAGAGTCCATGAGGCTGGGGATTATCAGCAAAGCAATGGCCGCGCACAAAATATATAAAAAGAACTGTATTGAATCTATTATAACAACCGAGCGTATGCCGCCGGATAATGTGTACATGATTGTCGCCAATCCCAGCATGAGTACGGCGAGCCTGTAGTCGCAGCCCATGAGCATCGCGAGCGGAATGGCCGTAGCAAAAAGGCGTATGGCGTCGGCGAAAAGACGCGTTATATGAAATAGAAGCGAGACCGCCACCCGCGGCATCGGGCCGAATTTCAACTGCAGGTATTCGTAAACAGTGTGCAGGCGTCCCTCATAGTACTGGGGAATGAGAAAGACGGCAACTAATACGCGGCCGGCGATGTAGCCGGCCGCTATTTGCAGAAAGCCTATTCCGCTTGTATAGGCGAGCCCGGGGATGGAGATGAGTGTCAGCGTGCTTGTTTCCGTGGCTACAATGGAAAGGCAGACTGCCGGCCACGGCAGTCTGTTGCCGCCGAGGAAATAATCCTTCATGTCGCGGGCCTTAGAGGAGCATATACCCACAATGTTTATGATCAGCAGATAGGCGGCTATAATTGTTACATCAAGTATCATGGCTTTCTTTACTCACTTAGGAGCTAAACTTGTCAACAAGTTTAGCGAAATCGTATTGACAAAAATCAGAGTGGAAATTTTTTTATGAAAAACACAAGGAGCCTGTCTTGATCCACAATAAACTTACAAAGTACGCCGATATAAAACAATTTACGAATGTTCTTGAGTGCGGATTTGTAAAAAGTCCTCCGCTGGAGCTCTCCGGCAGTTGGGCTGATATTCCATTTCATGGGGACGCGCCGCTTGTGCTGGAACTCGGATGCGGAAGAGGCGAATACAGCATCGCCATGGCGGAGAGGAGCGCGGAAAAAAACTTTATAGGCATAGACATAAAGGGAGCGCGTTTATGGTTCGGCGCCAAAGCGGCGTTGGAAGAGGGGCTCGGCAATGTGTTCTTTGTACGCATGCAGATAGAACACATAAACGCGCTCTTTCCGCGCGCAAGCGTTGATGAAATATGGATTCCGTTTCCTGATCCGCATACCAATCATCCATCGCGCGATACAAAAAGACGCCTGACATCGCCGGTTTTTCTTAACCGCTACAGGGAGGTACTCAAGGCCGGCGGGATTGTTCATCTTAAAACAGATCACCGTGTTTTTTACGAGTACAGTTTAGAGACAATCACGCGCGGCGGCGGGAACATAATATCGCATACAGATGACCTTTATAATTCCGAAAGGGCCGGAGACACGGCCGGTATAAAAACAGCCTTTGAGAAGAGGTACACCGGCAGAGGCATTGCAATCAAATACATAGAGTTTTCTTTGTAACCTTATTGTTGCCGCAGAGTCTAAAAATAATTTGCCGCTATTCCTTATTACATTAAAATATTTGACACAGCGCGGCGCAAAAGCGAATGTGTATTATGAAAACACTTTTTTTGAGAAATTCGCTCCTGTTCCTTTTTGCCATAACTTGCTGCAAACCGGAAAGCGATACTATCCCGTCCGGAATAGTATCGCTCTCGCCATCAATTACTAAGGAAATCATTGACCTGGGCGCCGAGGAATTGCTTGCCGGCGTGACTTCGTATCACCCTCCGCTTTCCAGAAAAGTTGAAATCATAGGCAGCATAACCGTTCCCAATTTTGAAAAAATCCTCCTCCTTAAGCCGGACATAGTCCTATTTTCCGAAGAAGACGGCTCGACTCAGCCGCTTAAGCCTCTTGAGGCAAGCGGCCTGCGCTTACACAAATTCGGCAGGAACAAAAATTTTTCGGATATCTGCGCAAACTATATTGAGCTCGGAAAAATAATCGGCAAAGAGAGCGAGGCGCGCTCCAAGGCCGCCCTTTACGCAAGCGCCCTCTCTGCTGCAAAGAGGGGCGGCCGCGGCGTATCGGTACTCGTGCTGATTTCGCATGAACCGCTCATTACAGCATCGGGCCTTTCTTTTATAGGGCAGATGATAACCGATGCCGGAGGCAAGAATATTTTTGATGACGCCGGAATCCCTTACCCTATTGTAAGCGCGGAAGCGATTGTGCACAGGGACCCTGACGCGGTCATTATAATGAGCGAAGGCGGGACCGAATCCTTCAGCAAAAGCTTCAGCCGTTTTTCAATGAGAGCATTGAAAAACGGCGCGCTTTTTAAAATAGAGCCGGAACACATTGCATACTATACCCCGGCAGACTATGCCGATGCCGTGAAGGACTTCACGCTTATATTTGACTCACTGAAGCCGAAACAATGAATATTCTAAAGTACGTTTTGCTTTTTCTTCTGCTGCCTTTATTTGCACTTATAACGCTTATGGCCGGCGAGCGGTTTATACCGCCCGCCGGCATTCTTGCCGCCCTTACCGGAAACGCGCCCGAGCCGGCCGGCGCCATAGTCATGAGCCTGCGGCTGCCGCGCGCCGCGGCAGCCTTTCTCGCTGGCGCCTCGCTTTCGGTGAGCGGCGCCGTATTTCAATCGGTGCTGCGGAATCCGTTGGCCGACCCGTATATTCTCGGCGTGTCGGGCGGAGCCGCCCTCGGCGCCGCGGCAGGCATTATTTTGGCGCCGGCCGGATTCACGCCGGAACTGCTCGCCTTTTTGGGCAGCATCATAAGCGTATTCTTTGTGGAAATGCTGTCAAGGCGCTGCGGCTACGGTTCGCCCTCGCTTATTCTTGCCGGAATATCAATGAGTTTTGTAATCTCATCGGCGGTTATGCTGCTTTTTTGTTTCGCAAAGGCCGATGACGTCCACAGGGCGCTCATGTGGCTCATGGGAGATCTTTCAATGGCGCGCTATTCGTTTTTGCTGCCGGGTTTTGCGGCCTGCGCGTTTTTGACAGGCGTTATTTTTTTCAATCACAAGAGCTGCGATATAATATCATTCGGCAGGGATTTTTCGATTTCAACAGGTGTCTCGGGCGCGAAGCTCAGGCTTATTTTTATTGCGGCATCGCTGCTTGCCGCAGTTTCGGTTTCGGTCGCCGGCGTGATAGGTTTTGTCGGGCTGATAGTTCCGCATGTGTTCAGGTATATTTTCGGCGCGAATCACATCAGTCTAATTCCTTTGTCCGCTCTTGGGGGAGGCGTATTTCTCATGCTCTGCGACGCGTTAGGCCGCTCCGCGGTTTCTCCTTACGAGATTCCGGCTGGGGTAATAACCTGTTTCTGCGGAGGAATATTTTTTCTTGTGTATATGATTGTCATAAGGCGGCGTGATATTTTATGACCGGTGATGTCTTTACCGCAAACAGTCTCTCGCTCTCTTACGGCAGGAACGAGGTGCTTCATGACATATCGTTCAGCGCCGCCGCCGGTGAATTTATCGCGCTCATAGGGCCAAACGGAGCGGGAAAGAGCACTCTCTTAAAAGCCATGGCCGGAATACTGCCCGCCCCGCCGGGTTCGCTTCTATTAAATGGAATGCCGCTTGAGAAACTGAGCGCCTTGGATATTGCGCGAAAACTTTCATTGGCCCCTCAGTTCACCGGCGCGGCCATGCCGTATACAGTGAAGGATTTCGTGTCCATGGGGCTTTTCCCTTATCGCAAGCCGTTTCAGTTTTCCGCTTCGGACGGGCGCACTCAGGAGATCATCTCACTCTGCGGATTGGAGCGTTTGCAAAAACGCCCGCTCGCGGAGCTCTCCGGCGGAGAGCTCCAGCTTGCTTTGATCGCGAAGGCCATTCTCCAGAACAGCGACCTTCTTCTTCTTGATGAGCCGGCATCTCATTTGGACGTAAAGCACATCGCGATGATGATGGATATTCTCAGCACAATCAACAAGTCGGGCGGCACCGTAATCGCCGCGCTCCACGACCTTAACCTCGCGGCGTCATGGTGCGGCCGCCTAATTGCCTTGAAAGAGGGCAAAATTTTTTTTGACGGAACCCCGCGTGGCGTCCTCAGGAGCGAACTTGTAAGCGGCCTTTATGATACAAACTGTGTCGTGAGCGAAAACCCTGTAACCGGAACCCCCTTTGTATGGTTTATGAAAAAATGAAAAATGAAAAAAACTGATTCTCAGTTTTGCCAATCTTTGGACATTTTTTCCACTTGCGCAAAAAAAAGATTATTGACACATAAGCGGTATTTATATAAAATTTATCTTTCATGTTTATATGCGGGAGCCGCATAAGCGGATTGAAGGAGTTTCGGATAAATGAAAAAAATCACACTTTTTATTATATCGGCTGTTTTGTTTTCTATGACTTCCGATTCAATAGCCTGGGAGAAGTACGACAGGGTTATAGCCACTGTAAACTACAGCGCGATTATTGAAAGCGATATTGAACTCAAATTCGGCTTTATGCAGAGCGCCCGTCCGGTGGCCGCGGCCAAGATCAATTATGAAAAGAGCCGCATTCTCGATCAGTTCATTGAGGATGAATTGGTAAGCCAAACAGCCGAGGAATCCGCTATCATTGTAAACGACAAGAAAGTTCTGAACCGGATTGAGAACCTGCTTAAATCATATATCAGCCGCAATCTGAAACAGGGAGAGGATCCCGACAAAATAGAAGCCGATTACACACAGCGTATACTCGCCAAAGTCGAGGCCGAAAGGAACTCCGGAAAAGAACCTAAGATCGACGAGCGGCTTCAGGGCTTTTTTGATTA
>JAITPE010000012.1 GCA_031289575.1 Spirochaetia bacterium
TTTGTAAATTCGCTCTACATAGAAGATTTCAGGCTTGACGGGAGGAAAATATCAGACATGGTCATTAAAGAATTGGAAGGGGATGGCCCGCTTTCCTACAACAGCGTTCTTCCTTTTTATGCGAGAAAACCCACCGCAGCCCGCCCATAGGGCTGTATGCTGCAGATTTGCGCGCCGTATTAATTTTTGCCAGCCTTTAGATTTTTTATCAGGTTGGCCTTGTAAGCGGCCTCCATGGGCAGGAGTACCTCATAGAAACGCTTCATTTCATCCTTTCTCGAAGAATTTCCGGTAAAATCAATGCCGATAAACATGTCCTTTCCCAACTTATAGGCTGATTTTATTTCTCCGTTGATTGTTATTGGCGCCTGCATTTTAAACAGTATATCAAAAACAAGCCTCTTTACTTTTGATATACCATTCATGAGGTCTGGATCGGTAATTTTCAGTTTTACTCCGTCACGGCTTATGTCCGCGATAGGCTGGCGCACAGTGAAAAGCTTGGTATTCGCCTCCTGTATTTGGCCTATCAGGTTCATGGACTTCTCTTTCATGTCAAAAATAGCGTCAATATCCAACGTTGCTGTTTTTGAGTTGATTCTTATGTAGCCGAAAGGTGAAGCCTCTTTATCGGACACGTATATAAAAGGAGTAATCGCTATGGATTTATAGCCTTTTTCTGCGTTAAATTTCATGAAACGCGCCAAGTCCTTGCCGTAGATCTCTGTCACGTCAATAAAATTGTCGTTCATGGCTTTGTATGACTCGGCATCGGATGTATCGCTTATGAGAACATTCTTGCCTGTTTTTTTGATGTTGTTGAGCAGCGCGTCTGTTTCGCTGGATTTAAAGACATCAACATTAACAATATCGGCCATTTTTGCGTTAAGCGATTTAAACTGATCAAGAACAACCTTTATGGTGGTTGGAATTTTGTAATCGGTTAGATCAATGTTATAATTGGCTATTTTAAAGTTTGTGGCCGCGACCTCTCCCTCTTCTAATTTAAAACGAAGCCCTTTTCTGCCGTGAAGGGCTTTCCTGGCCGCCTTAATGCGGCAAAGAAAATACCCGGGGCCTTTTTTTTCTATCAATTCAAGGTCTATTTCGACATATTTATCGGCAAGCCCATATATGGAAAACATTTTATCCGGAGTATACGATGGATCGGTAACAATCAATATTGAGTTGTTTTCAAGATACTCGTTTATGTTGACCTCTGTTTTTTCCAAAGAAAAACAGACATACAGCTTGATGTTCTGAAACTTTTGTTTCAGAACATCAATCAGTTCAGCGACATTGCTGAATCCTTCAAATTGTCTTTTATCGTTCAAGATATTCCGGTTAATATTTTTAAGTTAAGCTCTTCAGTTATTATCGGTTGTCCCTTTGTTACATTTTAGGATAATTTTGTAAAAAAAAAGAGGGATGAAATCCCTCTTTGTTTAATATGGATAATTCCATAACTACTTTTTGGCTTTAGCCTTTGGTTTTGCCTTGGCTTTAGCTTTTGGTTTTGTCGCGGCTTCTGTTTTTTTAGCTTCGACTGCCAGTTTTTTGAGTGAGGCTACTTGAGTGTCAAGAGCCTTGGCGTCTTGTTTCAGTTTCGCCGACTTTTTTTTCTTTGATTCTGCTTCTGTTAGCAACTGTTTGGAAGTCTTACCTGCCATAATTAATCTCACCTCGGTTTGATTTTTGTTTAGGAAATTAAAATTATACTAAGTGTGGTTTGAATTTATTTTTATGCAAGCAAATTTTTTTTTATTTAGCAAATATCGTAAATTTTTTTTCAAAATAAACAGAATAAAATTTAATTTGACCTTAAACGCTCAAGATTCATGATGATGATTTTAAGGAGACAAGAATGTCAAAACAAATTCCAGTAGTAAGTATTGTAGGCAGGCGTAATGTGGGGAAATCAACTCTTTTTAACGCTGTCATTAAAGAAAAAAAAGCCATTGTGGACGAATACGCCGGACTCACAAGAGATGTCTTATCGTACAATATGAGCTATGAGGGCAAAAATTTTATTCTTTCAGATACTCCTGGGCTTGATTTGCCCGGCAATGAGGAACTTTCATTGGCTATTCTTGAAAAAGCCGAAAGGCAGCTTGTTAATTCATCTGTAATAATTTTTCTCATGGAGTATCCGGGCCCCGGCTCGTACGATTGGAAGCTCGCGGAAAGGCTCCGCAGGCTCTCTGTTCCGGCCATTATAGCCGTAAACAAGATGGATAACAATGAGCGCATGGAAAATGTATCCAATTTTTATGAAATGGGATTCAATGACATCATTCCTGTGTCCGCGCTTAACAGAAAGAACATCAATATGCTGATGAACCGTCTTTCCGAAATTTTGCCGCACTCCGGAGGCGAAATCAAGGAGCCTGATATAACAATTGCCATTGCGGGCAGGCCTAATTCTGGAAAATCAACCCTTTTGAACGCGCTCATGGGCTTTGAACGGGCAGTTGTTTCGGATATTCCGGGCACAACAAGGGATTCTGTCGATGATTTCTTCGCTTATCACGGCAAACTTGTGAGGATTGTCGACACCGCCGGAATCCGCAGAAAAAGCAAATCGGCGGACGGCATTGAATTTTTTTCATTCAAGCGCGCGCTTGATTCAATACACAGGTGCGATATTGTTATACATCTCATTGATGCGTTAGTCGGAATATCCGAGACCGACAAAAAAATATCCGACGCTGTTGTTAAAGAAGGAAAACCGATGATTATTGCCGTAAATAAATGGGATGCCATAGAAGAAAAAGACCACAAGACCTTCGAGGAGTTCAAGGACAAAACAATATTTAAATTTTACAAGGCGTATGACTTTCCTATAATATCAATATCAGCCAAAAACAAGGTGAGAATAGACAAAATAGTCCAAAAAGCCGTTGAACTCAAGGAGAAGTCGTCTCAAAGAATCGACACGCCGAAGCTGAACAAGCTTCTTGAAAGGCTGCAAAAATCCGGCGCTCTTCCGCAAACCGGCGGCCGCATCCGCGTGTATTATGCCGCGCAGATCAATACGGTTCCGCCGCAGTTTAAATTTTTTGTGAACAACGCCTCCCTTTTCAGGAAGGACATCATCCGTTATTTCGAAAAAGAACTGCAGAAAGAATTCAACCTAAAGGGAATCCCGGTCATCATTCACCTTGAGGGGAAAAAACCGAGAAATTAAGGCAGGACGCAAAAAAGCCCGATTTTAAAATCGGGCTTGATGCTCCCCCGGCAGGACTCGAACCTACGACCCAGTGGTTAACAGCCACTTGCTCTACCAACTGAGCTACAGGGGAATATGATGCCGGCTCATGTGCAAAAAACGCGGAGCCTCCCATGACGGCATAAATGGTTAATAGCAATTATGGCTGTTCTGTGTCAATATATTTTTTATGTTTTTTTCTTGTCTGATTTTTACCTAAAACGACCTGTACAGTAAACGTGCTGCCGGTACTTGTTGCGGATATTACTCCGCCGTGATTGCCCGCTATTCCTTCGGCAATAGCGAGCCCCAGGCCGTTTCCGGGAATTCTTTCAGGAGCGAAGCGCTGAAAAGGCTTAAAAACAGAGCCGAGGGCCTCATCGGGGACGGGCGTATCCGTGTTGTTTGTGATTTCTATTATTACCTCATGGTTCTTTTCCGTAAGCGAGCATTTTATGTTTCCGTTTTCCGCGGAATACCTGACCGCGTTGTCGTAAAGTATGTCGAAAAGTTCATTAATGTCGTGCTTTACGCCTTTTATTACAATGGGAATTTTTGAATACTCGGACTTGCATTTGATTTTTCTCTGCTTCATGAGCTCGCCGAACTTCATGGCTGTTTCCGAGTCGGTATCGGTCAGGCTTACGTCGCTGTACTCGTTGTTTTCGTGAGCGGTATCCACCCGTATAAATTCAATTATTTTGTTGGTAAGGCGTACCATTGATTCTATTTCCTGCATTACGGAGGAAAGAATTTTGTCGGCATCGCTTCTTTGTGAGGGATGAATCTTATCTCGCAGAATTTCAAGCGAAACCGATATTCTTGTCAAGGGCGAACATATTTGGTGCGATATATTCGCGGTGAGTTTCTTTGTTTCATCGATCATCTGAAGCACGCGCCCCGACATAATATTAAAGGCTTTCGCGAGCTCGCCCACCTCATCGCTTGATGTTTCAAGAACCCTTTTGTCAAATTCGCCTCGTGAAATTGCGTTTGCCGATTCTGTAAGGTTTTTCAGCGGTTTCGTTATTTTTCGTGAAACAGGCAGAAGAACCATGGCGATTATGATCGTAATCATGGCCAAGGCCGCGAGGAAGTAAAAATCCACCAATCTGGGATACTTTTCTTTCACTATATAGAAAATTCTTTCTCCGTTGACCGACCTTACAATGAGAGAGCCGAAGGGCGGCTTCTCAAACTCTATTTCGATTCCGTATTCATCGAACTTTTTCATTTTTCCCGGAAACTTGGGCCGCTTCTTCCATGAGTTTGACGCTATGCTGTTTCCGTCCTTATCCTCAAGCCAAATGTTCACATCCCATACCTTCGCGAGATCGCCAAGAAACTTTGTGTAATAAGCCGCTTCTGTGGAAGCGGGCATCTCCTCAGATGCCTTCTCTCTCAGCAGAAAGGATGTCGCCCATATCTGCGTCTGAAACCTTAGGAGCACATCGCCGTGGGAGATGATTAACTTGTAGATTATGCCGCTAAAGGTCATGGCCGCGATAACTATAGTCATAACAGTTATAAAAAATTTTATATACAATCGTGATATTTTCATTCTATGAACATGTACCCTATTCCCCAAACTGTTTTAATGCGGTTCTTGTCGCCGCATACGCTTTCAATTTTACTCCGCAGGCGGCTTATTTGCACGTCAATGCTCCTGTCAAACGCGATGAAGTCTCTGCCTCGGGCTTCGTTCATGATTGAGTCCCTTGAGAACGCGATATTCGGGCTTGCCATAAGGCATTCAAGTATGCTGTACTCGGTCTTTGACAGCTCGATTTTTTTGACGCCGCATTCAAGGCTCAGGCTCTCCGGATTGAGGCTTAAATTGCCGGCTGTAATTTTTTTAAGTCCCGACGGCGGTGGAGTCGGCTTGCTTTTGTCGTAGCCGTACCTGCGCAGAACAGCCTTCATGCGGGCAAGCAGTTCCCTTGAGTTGAAGGGTTTGGGAATATAGTCATCGGCGCCAAGCTCCAATCCCACTATGCGGTCGGTTTCGCTTCCCTTGGCAGTGAGCATTATGATTGGAATCTGGTACGGTCTTATTTCCCTGAGTATCTCTATGCCGTTTTTTACCGGAAGCATTACATCCAAGAGAATGAGTTCCGGAGCGACACTCTCTATTTTTTCGGCCACGCCGTTGCCGTCCTCATGGTGAAAGACCTCGAATCCGTATTCGTAGAGGTACTGTGATATGAGTTCCCTGAGTTTGGCGTCGTCATCTATCATCAGAATTTTTATCATGTTCAAATCCTTTCTTCCGCGATAAATTCTGCAAGCCTTATTTATGCCGGACGGTTTATGGTTTTTGCGGTAGCAATTTATTTTAGGGGGGGCAGAGCCCGTTTTCCAGACTGCGCAAAAAATTCTTGACAATAACCGGCGCAAAAATTCATTTGCAAACAATCCGTTTTTTGCGGCATACGGGCGATTAGCTCAGCTGGTTAGAGTGCCTGCTCGACATGCAGGAGGTCACTGGTTCGACTCCAGTATCGCCC
>JAITPE010000069.1 GCA_031289575.1 Spirochaetia bacterium
TAGATTTTGTCAAGCATTTTTTGATTTCTATGTGCCAGGTTATAACAAGAACTCACATGCAAACTACAAAATAATTTGACATTTTATGACTGATTCTTACCTTTATCTAAAACATAAAATAGGAGGAATCTCATGAAATCACTCTTCAAAACAGCCTCGCGACAGGATGCCGCAGTGCGCAGCGTGCACACGATGCGCAAAAAATGCGTAGCCTTAATCTTGCTATGCGCGGCTTTTTTCGCACTCTCGTGCTCTAAAAAAGCCTCCCCAAAACTTTACATTTTTGCGGCTGCCTCAACAACCGACGCCGTGAACGAGCTTATTGAAAAATACAAACAGACCGAAAACCCAAAGTTTGAATTTGCGACAAGCTATGCCTCAAGCGGCGACCTCGCGAAACAAATCGTTGACGGAGGGGCCGACGCCAATATCTTTATATCGGCAAACACTGAGTGGGTAAAATACCTTGAGGACAAAGGCAAGGCCGAGCCCGGCACAAAATTTCTTTTCGGCAAAAACTCCATAGTCATAGTTACGCCCAAAAAGAACGAAGCCCTTTTTAACAACCCCAAGGACTTGGCTTCGATGGAGGGCAAATTGGCAATGGGTGACCCTAAGCATGTTCCGGCCGGGCAGTACGGTCGTGACGCCCTTACATATTACGGCGTATTCGATGCCCTCACTAAGGGCAAAAAAATAGCCTATTATTCTGATGTAAGGCAAACCCTCAACGCTGTGGAACTCGAACAGGCCGATTACGGCATTGTGTACAAGACCGATGCCGTAAAATCAACCAAGGTCGCGATAATATACGAGTTTCCCGCGGAGTCGCATAAGAGCGTTGAGTATCCGGCTTGCGCTGTTTCGGGAAACAGCACACCCGAAGCAAAGAACTTTCTCGATTTTATGCAGTCCGAAACCGGAAGGGAAATAATAACGAAATACGGTTTCTAATATGCCATTTTCCGCCGAGGAAGTAAACGCCATACTGTTAAGCGTAAGGGTCGCGGCCTGCTCTGTTATAGTGGGTCTGCTTCCCGCGCTTTTCTTTGCCTACATACTCGCGCGCTTTGAGTTCAAGGGAAAATCGCTGCTTGATTCGCTTATACATCTTCCGCTTGTGATTCCGCCTGTTGTGACCGGCTATCTTCTTATAATATTTCTCGGAAGGCATTCGCTCATAGGCGGCTTCTTTGAAAAAATAGGAATAAAGTTCGCGTTCAACTGGAAGGGCGCTGTTGCCGCCGCTCTCGTGATGAGTTTTCCGCTTCTCGTAAGGCCGATCCGCCTTTCCATTGAGGCAATCGACCGCGGCCTTGAGGACGCGGCGCGCACGCTTGGGGCAGGCCGGGCTAGGGTTTTTATGACGGTTACGCTTCCGCTTTCGCTTCCTGGAATAATATCGGGCTCGGTGCTTGCCCTGGCGCGCAGCCTTGGGGAGTTCGGCGCTACAATGACATTTGTGTCAAATATTCCGGGCGAAACGCAGACGCTTCCGCTCGCGCTGTATTCGTATACACAAACTCCGGGCGGCGAAATAATGGCGGGCCGCTTGTGCGCGGTCTCTATAGTCATAGCGGCGGCGGCGCTTGCCGCGTCAAACATTCTCGCGGAGCGCGCAAAAAAGCGCATTCAAAAATAGTAAAAACATGATTGATGTAAACCTTCAAAAAAGTTTCGGCGGCTTTAGCATTGATGTTGAATTTTCAGTTCCCGAAACAGGCATAACCGTGCTTGCCGGAGCTTCCGGTTCCGGCAAGACCAGCATAATCAATATGATTGCGGGGCTGATTAAGCCGGATTCCGGCCGAATATCGGCGGGCGGCAGGGTATTCTTTGATTCCCAAAAAAAGATAAACCTCGCGGTGAACAAGCGCCGGTGCGGCTGCGTGTTCCAGGACGGCCGGTTGTTCCCGAACATGAATGTGCGAAAGAATCTGCTCTACGGCGCCCCCGGCAAGTCTGAAGAATTAGACGCGGCAGTGAACCTACTCGGCATAGAACATCTCTTAGAGAGAATGCCCGCAAAACTTTCCGGCGGAGAAAAACAGAGGGTTTCCATAGGGCGGGCGCTTCTCATGAAGCCCGACATTCTGCTTATGGATGAGCCCCTTGCCTCACTTGACAGTGAGCGCAAGGAGGAACTCATGCGCTACAGAGATAAACTACCGAAACGCTTTAGCGTTCCGGTAGTTTATGTCACGCACTCGCAGCAGGAGATTCTCCGGCTCAGCGATGAGCTCATACGCATAGAGAACGGCCGCGTCAAAAGTATAGGAATACACAACGGCGAATATATTGGGCTTGGAACAAGCGAGAGGGAAGAGCATGTGTCGGTCTTTGAATGCAGCCTACAGGGCTATGACAGCGAATCACGCGCTGTCATAGCCCGCTTTCCGGGCGGGGTGTTTCTCATCACGGCGGAGAGCGAGCCGCCGTCCGGTAATTTCCGCGCGGCGGTAAACGCGTCGGATGTCGCGGTATCGCTCGATGAGCCGCGGAATATAAGCATATCCAACATATTCAGGGGAAAAATCGTAAAGATTGAGGAAAACAACGCCGGCAATATAACGGTTCATGCAGATATCGGCACGCCCTTGGCATCGTACATTTCAAGGAGTTCGCTTGCGCGCCTTGGGCTTTCGGAGGGCGGCGAGGCTTATTTCCTGATCAAGGCTGTGTCGCTCATGCTGTGACTGCGCCGCTGCGAAAGCCGCCTTGCTCCTATCATAATATATTAAGGCTCTTTAAATTGAACCAATTCCGAAATTTGAGTAATTTCATCAAATTTGTTTTTGCCTAAGTTGAACAGGGAAAATACAAGGAAAATTTATAAAAAATTAGTAGACAAATATCTGAAACTCTTATAAGGAATTAATTACTGAAGAAATGTATGAAAAAAATGGAAATCTCCTCTTCCTCAAACTCAACAGATTCGCTGATATCTATAAGGTCCGAATTATACGGCTCAAATAATCAAAAAAATAATGGAGGCAGCAATGGCAAATAAGGTTTTGATTATAGGCGCCGGAGGCGTGGGGCAGGTGGTAACGCATAAATGTTCCACGGTTCCCGAGGTTTTTTCCGAGATAATGCTCGCAAGCAGGACTGTTTCTAAATGTGAAAAAATAGCCTCCAAGCTTGCGAGGCCTATAAAAACAGCAAGAGTTGACGCGGATAATGTTCCCGAACTTGTCGCGCTCATACACAGTTTCAAACCGGATTGCATCATAAACACGGCGCTGCCGTATCAGGATCTTCATATAATGGACGCGTGCCTTGAGACCGGAACCGATTATATTGATACGGCCAATTACGAGCCGGTTGATGAGGCAAAGTTTTGCTATAAATGGCAGTGGGAATATCATGAGCGCTTTCGGGAGAAGGGCATAATGGCGCTGCTTGGAAGCGGGTTCGATCCGGGCGTGACGAACGTTTTCACGGCCTACGCGAGGAAGCATCATTTCGATGAGATTCATGAGCTTGATATAATTGACTGCAATGCCGGAGACCACGGGCAGCCATTTGCCACCAACTTTAATCCGGAAATAAACATACGCGAGGTGAGCGCAAAGGGCAGGTTTTACGAAAACGGAACATGGAAGGAGACCGGTCCTCTCTCTGTATCAAGAGTCTATGATTTTCCTGACGGCATAGGCAATAAAAAAATATACCTGATGTACCATGAGGAATTGGAATCCCTTATAAAGCATTTTCCCGAAATAAAGCGCGCGCGTTTCTGGATGACTTTTTCGGACAACTACCTGAAACACCTTGAGGTTCTGCAAAATGTAGGCATGACATCAATCGAGCCCGTTGAATATAAGGGACAGAGAATTGTCCCGCTGCAATTTCTAAAGGCGCTTCTTCCCGACCCGGGTTCTCTCGGCCCTCTGACAAAGGGAAAAACCTGCATAGGCTGTCACGTCAAGGGAATAAAAGACGGCAGGGAAAGGGAATACTACATTTTCAATATTTGCAGCCACGAGGCAGCCTATAAGGAGGTCGGTTCTCAGGCAATATCATACACAACCGGAGTCCCGGCAATGATAGGCGCGATGATGCTGCTCACCGGAACATGGAGGGGGGCGGGCGTATTCAACATGGAAGAGTTCGACCCGGATCCGTTCATGGATAAACTCAACAAACACGGGCTGCCATGGAAAGAGATTTTTTTGAAGGAATAGATATCAATGAAATCAAAACTCCTGCTTTTATTGTAAGCGAAGAGGCGGTAATCCGCAACTGTGAAATCCTTGATTCGGTTCAAAGGCGTACCGGCTGCAAAATCCTCCTTGCGCTCAAGGCTTTTTCGATGTTCAGCCTGTTTCCGCTTATGCGAAAGTATTTGCACGGCGTCTGCGCCAGTTCTCCGCACGAGGCGCGGCTTGGCAGGGATGAGTTCCGCCGTGAGGTTCACTCGCACGCGGCCGCGTTCAGCCGGCATGATTTTGATGAACTGCTTGAGTTCTCGGATCACATTGTGTTTAATTCTCTCAGCCAGTATGATTTGTTCAAGGATGATGTTATCAGAAACAAGGGACGCGTCGCGTTCGGACTGCGTGTGAATCCCGGACATTCGGAAGCGCCTGTTCCGATGTACGATCCGTGCGCGCCGCGCTCAAGGCTTGGCATAACAAAGGAATTCCTGAAGGAAATACCTGAGGGCATATCCGGAATTCACTTTCATGCCCTCTGCGAAACAAGCGCCGAGGCGCTTGCGCGCACAGCCCGCGCCTTTGAGGAAAACTTCTCCGCTTTTCTGCCGGGGCTTGAGTGGCTCAATTTCGGGGGCGGCCATCACATAACAAAGCCCGGCTACAATATAGAGCTTCTGTGTTCCGTAGTCTCGCGCTTCATGGACAAGTACAATCTCATGCTTTACCTTGAACCGGGCGAGGCGGCCGCCCTCAACGCGGGCATACTTGTTTCAACTGTTCTGGATATTGTCCATAATGAGATTGATATAGCAATCCTTGACACATCGGCCGCGGCTCACATGTGCGATGTTCTGGAGATGCCGTTCCGGCCCGACGCGGCGGGCGCCGGAGCCCCCGGAGAGTTTGCCCATACGTACCGCTTGGCCGGCGTCTCATGCCTGTCGGGCGATGTCATAGGCGATTATTCGTTTCCCGCGCCCCTGAGCGCGGGTTCTAAAATTATTTTTTTTGACATGGCGCATTACACAATGGTAAAGACAAATACCTTCAACGGAATAAGGCTGCCCTCTATCGGACTTTACAGCCGTGAAAAAGGGCTTACCTATATAAGGGAGCCCGGTTACGAGGACTTCAAGGGAAGACTGTAAAAAAGACTATAAGAAAATTATAAATAAATGCGGGCGGTAATATATGCAGCGTTACATTGATAAAATAAACACACTCACGGAATCCTTTCCGTACATCCGTGAATTTTACGGCAAGACCATTGTAATAAAATACGGCGGGCATGCCATGAAGGACGAGCGGCTTATAAATTCTTTTGCGCGCGATGTCGCCCTGCTTAAATTAGTAGGCATAACGCCTGTTATTGTTCATGGAGGCGGCCCGCAAATAGGAACCTTAGTTGAACGCCTTGGCAAAAAGAACGAGTTTGCCGGCGGCATGAGAGTAACCGATGAGGAAACAATGGAAATTGTGGAGATGGTTCTTTCGGGCAAGGTGAACAAGGAGATTGTCAATAACATCAACCAGGCGGGCTGCCGCGCGGCCGGCCTTTCGGGAAAGGACGGCCTTCTCATGACTGCGGAAAAAATTTTGGTTGATGATAACGGCAAAATGCGCGACATAGGATTTGTCGGAACGGTCATAAATGTAAACCCTCTTATTTTGCAGGTTCTCCAGAACAGTGATTTTATTCCTGTTATTGCTCCTGTTGCCGTTGACAAGAACGGCGTTACATTTAACATAAACGCCGATACGGCCTCCGGCAAAATATCAGAGGCATTGCAGGCCGAGAAACTTATTCTTCTTACCGACGTTGAGGGCATAAAAATTGACGGCAAGCTGTTATCAACCGTAACAAAAACATCGGCCGAAAAATACATCGCGCAGGGAGAAATATCCGGCGGCATGATACCCAAAGTAAACTGCTGCCTTGAGGCGCTCAAGAACGGTGTCGGAAAAACCCATATAATCGACGGCCGAATAGAACACGCTGTTCTCATTGAAATATTCACCGACGCAGGAATTGGTACCGAGATTGTTGACGGGTAGGGTTTTACTAATATACAAAAATCTTTTCGAGCCATAAGTCCACGCTATAGGCCGATGTTCTTGTATCCAATTTGAATTTGCGTACATTGCCCTTGATTTTCAAAAGCCTGCCGTCGGGCCTGCGGAGATCGTAAAGCGGCGGATTTCCGCCCGCTGCCCTGCCAAGCGATGTTTTGTCAAACGGGCCGTGTATGCGGAGCCACGATGGTTCCGGCACTCCGAAGATTGATTCAATAAGGCGGCCGTCGGTTCTTTCAATAGAAAGAAGAACGAATCCGGCTTCGGTCTCTATTTCTTGGCCGATCAACTCAATGCAAAAGGCGTGCAGTTCTCTGCGTCTGGCGTTCCTGCTTCCAAAGAGTCCGTCATGCCAGTTGAGGTAAAAGTCTCTGAGCGCGAGATAGTTCTTTTCACCCTCGCTTATTTCTCCAAAAAGAGCAAAGGGCAGCAGAAGCAAAAGAATTACTGCCGCGCGTTGTGTATTCCGTAGGCTCATTCTGTGTACTTTTTACAGGCTCATTCTTTTTTATCAAGAATATTTCTTAAGGTAGCAAATTATTTCTGGGGGGCAAACGAAGAATTTTTAACCACGAAGTCGAATAAGTCGAATAAGGAAGGGAAAAGTCAAGTTTGGACTTAAAAACCTTCTGCAACTTCTTCGACTTTGCGGTTATTTTCTTCATTGATTCCTTAAGTTTATGATGTTGTGCTTGGCATCAGATTTGGCGCAGTCCGCCCCGAAGAGTGGCTCTGACCCCTAATTTTAAATCGCTACCATTTCTTAATTGACAAAAGGCGCGGGAGCGTGTATAATAGTAAATGTGAAATCGGGTATAATAAAATTC
>JAITPE010000165.1 GCA_031289575.1 Spirochaetia bacterium
AATGTCCGATATTTTTTTGCCGAGACGCGCGGCATTTTCGCCGAAGCGGGCTCCGCCGAAAATATTGTAAGCAGGGTACGGGCTGTCCCCCTCTCTGAGCGCCTTGCCCGAAAAACCAAGATCGGCCGTCTCGTGCCTTCCGCAGCTATTGGGGCAGCCCGAAATGTTGATTTTAAATCCATTGAGTTCATCAAGGGGAATACCGGCGCCGGCCAATGCCTTTTCTATCGCGCCGAGCGCGCCCCTTGGTATTGTTATGCCGAGCTGGCATGTGGCCGCGCCCGTGCATACAATTATATTGCCTATGAGCGCGGCTTTGCTCACAAGCGGCGAGATCTCTTTAAAAAGAGGATAGAGCGCCGCGAGTTCGGCCGGTTTGAGATTGCGTATAATCACATTCTGGTCATTGCACAGCCTGATTGTTTCGCGCGGAATTTTTTCGAGCGCGGCCGCAAGCTCGGCGGCCTTTGCCGCCGAAATATCGCCAAGAAGCAGGGGCAGCTTCGCTGAATAATAGCCATTCTGTTTTTGCGAAAACACAAACCTGCTTCGCCACAGTTTCTCATCTTCCGAAAGTCCGTTCACTGCGGCGTCCTGCCGGTCGGGTTCAATCTGCGGCAGCTCATTTATTTCAAGCCGCCAGCCGCCTTCGCTTCTCAGGAGATGCATTTTTTCATGCACAAGTTTTTCGAAAACATCAAAGCCGAGTTCCTCGGCAAGAAAACGCAGCCGCGCCGCGTTTTTGTTTCTTCTGTTGCCTTTCTCATCAAAAACTTTTTTGATTGACTGCGCGATAAGGAAAATCTCATCTTCCGGAATAAAATCGGCAAAGGGCCGCGCGGTCTTAGACTGATTCCCAAGGCCGCCCGCGGTGAAAACACGAAATCCTCTCCTGCCGTCAGATACTTTTGCTATGAAGCCGAGGTCGGCAAACAGCGCGAGCGCCCTGTCTGCCGGCGAAGAGCTGAAGGCAATCTTGTACTTTCTCGGCAGCGAGTACGAATCCTTTTGTTCAAGCATTTTGTTCGTGAGCGCCAGCACATGCGGTGTCACATCGAATGTCTCATCGGCAGCCGTTCCGGAATATGGGTCGCATACAATATTGCGCACGGTATTGCCGCCGCCTCCGCGGCCGGTCAAACCGGCGCTGTGAAGAGCTTCCATTACGGGAAGGAAATCATCGGGCTTTATATTGTGAAGCTGCACGCCGCCCCTCGTGGTTACATGAAGCCTCGGCTGCGCGTAATCCGCGGCGAGACCGGCAAGCACCGAAAGCTGACGCGGCGTCAGAATGCCGGCGGCCGGGCGCACCCGAACCATGTAGCTGCCGGCCTCCCTCTGTTCATAGATTCCGAAAGGCACCCTGAATGTTTTGAACAGCAGGCTGTCTATTTTTCCGCTGTTGAAATCATTACACTGGGCGCTGAATGTCTCAAGATCTTTTTTGACCGAATCCGGCAGCGCGTATGCACTCATTAAAGCACCTCTATTTCCTCAGGCGAAACATCGCCGTTTTTTATCTTGAATGATTTTACAACCGGCACATCTTCGGCCAACGATATTATTACATAGCTGATTGCCGGGTCGTATGCCAGCTTTATATCCTCAGCCGAGGGACGCGCGGGAGTCTGCGGATGTGAATGATAACAGGCAATGAGTTTAAGTCCTAAGCTCATCGCGTCCTTGAACGCGGCGAACTGTTCCTCCGGATCAAAGCTGAAATGCTCGCCGCTCGCGTCCGTGTTCTTTAGCCTGTATGATGTTTTGGCATCGCCCTCACGGCCGGATAAATACCCGCACGCCTCAATCGGAGAATCCGCAAGCGCGTGTTCAACAATACTATCGTACACGGATTGAGGGATTCTAAGCATTCTTTACCTCACAGAGCGCTTGTTCATAGTCGCGCAGTTCTGTTATTCCGTTTTCGCCGCAGACCCTGCATTTGGGATTCCTCTTGAGTTTAACGGAGCGGAAGAGCATGCTCTTTGCGTCAAAGGCGAGCAATGTGTTATAAAGAGGAGTTCCCGCGCCGGTTATAAATTTCAGCGCTTCGGCCGCCTGTATGGTTCCCAGCATGCCGGCAACAGCTCCGAGGATTCCGGCCGACGAACATGTTGGAACAACTCCGGCGGGCGGCGGGGAATCAAACACGCAGGCATAGCACGCGCTTTCGCGCGGTTTAATCGTCATGGTTTGTCCGGAGAAGCGCAAAATTCCGCCGTGCGATAGGGGCTTGTTGAGCAAAACACAGGCGTCATTTATAAGAAACTTGCTCGCGAAATTGTCGGTTCCGTCAATTATAAAGTCATAGGGACCTATTATTTCAAGAATATTTCCGGAGTAAAGCATTGTATGATATATGTTCACCTTAACATGCGGGTTTACAGCGAGCATCTTGGCTTTGGCCGATTCGACCTTTGGGATTCCGACATCGGCTGTTGTGTGGGCGATCTGTCTCTGCAAATTACTCAAGTCCACCACATCGCCGTCAACTATGCCTATCTCGCCGACTCCGGCGGCGGCGAGATAGTAGGCTATGGGCGAGCCGAGTCCGCCGGCTCCGATTATCAGCACCTTGCTGTTTAGTATTTTTTCCTGCCCTTCAATTCCTACGTCCTCCAGTATTATATGCCGGGAATAGCGTTCCAATTCCTCGTCGTTTAAATCGATCATTCGCCGCCCCCCATGAAGTATAAAAAGTTAACCGCGTCATCATCCTTGAGAAACACTGCGGCATAATCGGGCTTTTTCAAAAATTCATCGTTCAGCTGAACCGAAACCATATCGGGCTGTTCCACATTTTCCAAAACCAAAAGTTCCTCGACATTGAGCTTAGTCTGCGAAAATTCTTTTGCCTCACCGTTAATTATAAGTTTCATTTTATCCGTTTCCTTAATCAGTTTTTTTACTCCGCAAATCTGTGCGGAAAATATTTTTTGAGCAGAGCAAAGAGTTCTTCTTCAAAATCGGCGTTCAAATCGGCGTTCTTATTTTCATCCGAAACAGCCTCCAGAACAATTCCTCCGCCCGCGGCATCGTATCCGTCAACTATAACAAAGCGCCCCAGAGACGCGTTATCGTAAAAAGACGTGAGGGCAATCGGGCGCGATAGATTCAACACAACGCTTCCGCAGTCATTGCGCCGCAGCTCATTGTAGTTTTCGTTCTCTCCCAAAAAGCGCTCAATCGCGGCGAGGCTCGCCTCGACCTTCGCGCTTCCAAGTTTTAAGGTATAACTCTTGCCGAAAACAAACGGGTTCTCGCCCAGCCATATAAGGTTGGCCCTTATTTTCGAGGCGGCGCTTACCGGAGCGTTTTCATCGGACTTGACCATTACCTCGCCGTGCTTCAGGTAAAGGTCTTCCTCAAGCGTAAAGCCCGCCGCCTCGACAGCGCGCGCGCTTGTCTTCGGCGGGGCGTTCCATACCTCAACGCCTTTGATGTGGGCCTCTTTGTTCGATGGCAAAAACTTTACGGCGTCGCCTGTCTTTACCTGTCCGCTGACTATTGTTCCGGCATATATTCTGCGCTCGTCATTATCATCGCTAAAACGGTACACGTCCTGGAGCGGCATCGCGAAAAACAGGTCCTCGTTCGACGGCTGATTCTGGAAGCTGTCGAGCACTCCGAGGAGAGTTTTGCCGTCATACCATGGAGTTTCATCGGCCATCGTTGTAATGTTTTTTCCTTCGCGCGCGCTCACAGGCACAAAGGTAACCTGTTTGACATTGAGCGTCTCAAGGTACTCCTCGTACTCATTCTTGATTCTGCGGAAGACATTTTCGTCATAACCTAAGGCGTCCAATTTATTAACCGCGACAACAACCTGCGATATGCCCAAAAGCGAGAGCAGCAGTCCGTGCCGCCTTGAATTTTCGGCGACTCCCTCGAGCGCGTCAATCACCAAAACAGCGGCAAGCGCGCGCGACGCGCCGGAGAGCATGTTGCGCAAAAATTCAATATGCCCGGGCGCGTCTATGATTATATATTCCCGCTGCGCGCTTTTAAAAAAAATGCGCGCGCTGTCTATTGTAATTCCCTGCTTTTGCTCATCGGCCAACGCGTCGAGCAGAAAGGCGTACTCAAACACCCTGCCGTTTTTTTTGCACGAATCCCTGACATCCTGCAGTTTGCCCTCCGGCAGCGAGAGGGTATCGGCCAAAAGGCGGCCGACCAAGGTGCTCTTGCCGTGGTCAACATGGCCTGTTATAACTATGTTCATCCTTTCGGTGTTCTTCTGCATTACATGTATCCTTCTTTGCGGAGAGTCTCAAGAGTTCCGCCTCCATCCTTGTCCTGCGCGCGGCCCGAGCGTTCCGCAATGTTGCGGAATTTTCCGCTTATGAGTTCTTCTATAATTTCGGCCGGGCTTCCGGCATCAGACTCAACAGGATTTGTACACGGATAGCATCCAAGTGAACGGTAGCGCTTTCCGTCTCCCTGATTGTAGTATATGGATATGGTTGGTATTTTTTCTCTTTCAATATATTCCCAGATGTTGAGTTCGGTCCAGTCTAAAAGCGGATGAACGCGGACATGAGTTTTTGGCGCGAACTCGGTTTTATAGAGATTCCAGAGTTCCGGCGGCTGCGCGCTGGCGTCCCACTCGCTCTTCTCATCGCGCGAAGAAAAAACGCGCTCCTTTGAGCGGCTTCCCTCCTCATCGCTGCGCACGCCGACAATGACCGCGTTGTAGGGCTCGGCCGATTCGAACTCATCCCACAGATCGCGCTTGGGATCGTAGACGCGCCTAAAGCCGGTACCGTCAAGAGTTTTTGTGAGCGGAATTGTCTTGAGTTCCCTGCAGCATGAGATTCGGTCAAGCCCGTCGGGAAAAGTTCTCTTCCCGCTTATGGCGTTTTTGTTTTGGCCCACAACAAGGCGCAGTTTGAGTTCTTTGGCGAGCGCGTCTCTGTAGGCTATCATCTCGGGAATCTTGTAGCTTGTATCAATATGTATAAGCTCAAACGGAACATGGCCGAAGAAAGCCTTTTTCGCGAGCCACAAGAGAACAGTGCTGTCCTTGCCTATAGACCACAGCATGCCTATATTTTTAAACGACTTGTACGCCTCGCGTATAATAAATATGCTCTGGGATTCTAACTTATCTAATTTATTCATACTGATATTACCTTACATGCAGCCCGCACTCCTTGTGTTCGGGATTCTCCCACCACCAGCGCCCGTCACGGATATCCTCGGATTCCTTTACGGCACGCGTACACGGAGCGCAGCCGATACTCTTGAAGCCCTTTGAATACAGAGGATGAAGAGGCAGCGCAAATTCTTTTATATATGCCGAAACATCGTCCTCGCTCCAATCCGCCAAAGGATTGATTTTTATTAAACCAAACTTTTCGTCGTATTCAAGAACCCTGACATCGGCGCGCGTAACCGACTGCGCCGCG